>UYNY03000074.1 GCA_900620265.3 Nitrosopumilaceae archaeon
ATGTGGGCCAGCCCCGTCGCCATGGTGGTGTACGTGTACGGGGCGCTGCTCGGCGACATGTACAGGGCGGGCATCCCGGACGCCGTCATGGCGGCGTGGGGGCTGGCACTGGCGCTGGGGTTCGCGGCGACGTGGGTCCCGGCTGCGCACCTCGCGCTGGCGCTCTGGGACCGCCTGCACGCCGGCGGCCGCCACCCGCCCGGGCCCGCCGGCCGCGCCGGGATCCCCCCGGGCGGGCCGCGCGCGGCCGTGAAGTATTAAATACGCCGCGGCATGATCCGCGCCCGGCCTGCGCGCGGCG
The DNA here is from genome assembly GCA_900620265.3 of Nitrosopumilaceae archaeon. Classification (GTDB taxonomy): domain Archaea; phylum Thermoproteota; class Nitrososphaeria; order Nitrososphaerales; family Nitrosopumilaceae; genus Nitrosopumilus. The sequence goes on from UYNY03000074.1 coordinate 302, forward strand.
GGGAGGCATTTGGAAGGAAGATGCCGGGGAGGGGCCACCGCGGCGGCGGATGCAGAGACGGGGGAGGAATACTATTGGTGGAAATGATTTAGGGGACGGCAAAAATTCTGGCCGGATCATTCTTTTATAGTGGCGGCGGAAAGCAAGACCGTGAATCCGCGGCCGGCATCCACGGTGGCACTCTTGGCGGCGCTGGCCGCGCTGGTTCCAGGCGCGCTGATCACCCATGCGACATCACCGCACGCCCAGTTCGAGGCAGGCGTACCGCTTGAGGAGATCGAGTGCGGGGAGGATCTCGTCCTGCTAGAGTCGCCGCGCGGCCGGCCCGCATGCGTCACGGAGGGGTCGGCCAAGAGGCTCGTGCAGCGCGGGTTCGAGGAGGTGGTACCCGTTGTTACTGGCCGGGATGTTGTAGTACCCGGCGCCACCTGGGACGTACCAGACATACCATCTAGTAACGTTGCAGGAGCGCCACCTGACGCGGCGCCCGGTGACGATGCCGACACGGGTCCCCCCGATGCGGGATCACGCGACACATCTCCTGCCGACGTCATGGAGATCATGAAGAAGATGCGGGGCAGCGAGCCCGTGATCCTGTCCGGTGTTGAAAGCTTGGAAGACGAGGCGGAGCGGCTCGGCCTGATACCCGACGAGAGGTACGAGTATACCATAAAGATGCCTCTTGAGGATCCGGATGCCTTTGTACACGGGTTCGTGGAGGCCGTGGGCGACCGCGTGATAGAAAAGACTGACGGCGAGGCTTGGCCGGATACAAAATACGTCACGGAACACGGGTTCGCAGAGTTGAGTTTGAATTACGGTAAGGTTGTTGGTGTTACTTATGTTGTGGGAAGTACGAGCCATGATGAAATGGATGCATTCTTTCTAAAAATTTTGGATGGGCTGGGCGTATACCCTGATGAAACGGAGATTGACTATTCGCCGTTTGTAAACCATAAATACGACGTTCCTGATCCTGGCTATCCCGTAATCCACGTAGATCAAAAATGGAAGAGCGGCCCGGACAAGGGATTTGATATATTCAAACATAGTGTGCATTTTGAATTCGAGGATGATACCACAGAAGTCTTTATCGATAACTGGATTTCTGATTCTGACAAGTTTGAGCTGTATTCGTTTAATCTAGCAAAGCTCATAGCTCATGAATATCTTGTAAACTATGATGACCTGAAGAAGGATGACTGTGGCTATGTGAGTAGCGTTGCCCATGTCCGTGGCGAAATCGACATACTTGCTGGAAGACCGGTGTATGAAATACGTACTGGCACATGTACCGTGCCATACAAAACAGAAATGTTTATGGATGGGCCTCACCATTTCTATCGTCATTTCGTGGTATATGTGGACGCGGTCACTGGTGAGCCGCTATTTGCAAGTAAGGAGAAGGGTAATGCCACATGGAACCGGCTACATACACGGGGAGTGATCCCATGAATGCCTTGCTCGTGATCCCACTCGTTCTTGCAGCAGTCTTTGCCACTACGGAGGCGTACGGCCAGAGCACAGAGTTCTTGGTGCCGCTGGGGGTCGTGGGCCAGTCCGGCGCCCAGAACGCCTCCAGCATCGGCATCAACATCGACGCCCTCTCCCAGCCCACCATGGAGATCACCGTGTTCGGCGAGACCGTCACGGTGACCCACGAAGAGACGTACTTTAAGAGCGATACCGAGTACACGTACGTGTTCTGGATCGTGGTATCTGACCCGCACAACGTGGAGCGGCATCCTGTCGCGGTGGAGGTGCGTTGAACCGCCGGGCGGTGCTAGCTGCCGCGGCGGCAGTTGCGGTGGCAGTCGCCGCGTACGCCCTGCTGCCTCAGGATCCGGCCGCGACGCAGGACCACGCGGTGGCCGTCCCCGTCGAGGATCCCGCGCTGGTGCTGGAGGCGGCCTCTGTAAACAACGAGTTTGCCGTCGATTTTTACAATCAGGTGTCAGGCGGCGACGGAAACATCTTCTTCTCGCCGCTGAGCATGTACGTTGCGTTCTCCGCCCTGTACGAGGGCGCCCGGGGGGAGACGGCGGAGCAGATACGGCAGGCGTTCGGGCTCAGCAGTGACGCGGACACTAGGCGCGCAGAGATAGGCGGCATGGTGGATCACATAAGCAGGCCCGACCCGTACTCGACGCTGGCAATGGCGAACGCGCTGTGGGCCGACGACGATCTGCACATGCTGGACACGTACAAGGACACCGTGAGGGGCAGCTACGGGATGCACGTGGAGAATCTAGACCTGCTGGAGGACGGGATCGAGCGCGTCAACGGCTGGATAGAGGAGAACACGAACGGCACGATAAGAGACGTCCTCAAAGAACGGGACATCACCTACCTGGCCCGCTTTGTAATCACGAACGCGATATACCTTGACGCCGAGTGGGGGACGCAGTTTCCAAAGGAAGATACGCGCGATGCATATTTCTGGAAGAACAGCCGGGAGCACACACGGGCGGAGATCATGTCCGTATACGGCACATTCGACCACGCGTCGCTTGACGGGTTCCAGATTGTTAGGCTTCCCTACAAGGGGGAGAGGCTGTCCATGCTTGTACTGCTGCCAGATGGCCGGGACGGGATCGCCGGGCTTGAGGAATCCCTCTCGGCACCAAACATTGACGCGTGGAGGAATGACATGGCTCCCACTGCCATGGGCGTCCAGATTCCAAGGTTCGAGACGCACTCGCGTTACAACCTGGTGGACGATCTCAAGGGCCTAGGGGTTGTGGATGTCTTTACATCCAGCTTATCGGACCTGTCCGGCATAGGGTGGGATGCTGTAACTGGGAATGGCTTGTATGTCTCTCCCGCCATCCACAGGGGGTTCGTCGACGTCCACGAGGAGGGGACGGAGGCGGCCGCAACAACTGTCATAGTGGGAGTCACTACAAGCCAATCAATGTTACACCAATTCCGGGCCGACCACCCGTTCATATTCATGATCCAGGACGACGAGACGGGCGCGCTGCTGTTCATGGGCCGCGTGGCGGATCCGACGGCGGGATGACCCGGCGCGCGCGGCGCGGCAGCCAGAATCTGGACGACATAGTAGATGAGATAACCGAGGCGTTCGAGTCAGCGGTGGACGACGTGACGGCGCGCGAGGTCGATGGACCGGACGACCCGATCCTGAGGCTGCTAGACGAGGCGGACGATCTCGGCATAGACCTTTACGATTATGCCGCCAGGAGGGTGTGCGGCGTCTATGACGCGAGGCGCCGCGGGCGCCGGGCCACCCGTCCGCGCTAGAACCTACATCGCGGCGTCCCCCGGCCCGCTGTCCCGCGCGAGGTCCAGGTCCCCCCGCGCCGCCTATGCGCCCTGCGGCGTCTCGTACGCGGGCGCGCCCTCCCGCTCCGTCCCGTACGAGACCAGTATGTCGTCCCCCTCGGCCGGCACGTGCCCCAGTATGTCGTCGACGGGCTCTCCGTTGACGTGGTACGAGATGGCGCGCCCGCCGCCCTGGCAGAACTCCCTCCCGTCGGGCAGCCCGATGCAGCCGCCGTCAAGGGATATGCGCAGCGACGCGAGCAGGTAGCCCATCGTGACGTTCCCGGCGTGCAGGTGGAGCGTGCGCCCCTCGCCGCCCTCAAAGTGCGCCCACGCGGACCTCAGCTGGTACTCGGGCGCCGACAGGTCCAGCCTGTACCCGTTGATCCTCACCTCGACGGTCGCGTGCGCGTGGTCGCCGCCGAGCGGCCCCGCGCCCTCCGGCGGGTCGCCGGTAAACATGAACATGTCCCGGGCCAGCGGGGCGCCCCCGTAGCCGGCCGAGACCTCGTACCGGCCGATCTCCATGCCGCCCGTGCCGAACTCTGCCGTGAAGGACCCGCCCGGCCCGACCTCGGGGCTGTCTCTTATACACATCTGACGCTGCCGACGAGCGATCTAGTGTAGATCTCGG
>UYNY03000075.1:0-11289 GCA_900620265.3 Nitrosopumilaceae archaeon
CGCTCTGCCTTGTACGCCCTCCTGAACTCCTCCTTGTCCAACTGGTGCATGCCGTTACACGGGGGGCGCGATCAATAACTGTTATGGACGATTGGATCTAGTTCAGAAACTTTTGCACGTAACTATACCTGCCGGACCCCATCTCGGCCCTGCAGCATGCGCGGACGCTTCTGGCGGACGGCGGGATGATCTTGGTGGTGACCGGCAATACCACGTCCACGCTCATGGAACCGTCGTCGCATCCGATGTACCCCAAGACCATGAACTGCCTTCTCAGCAGAAAGAACTTCCAGTCGCTTTCAGGCCTCGACATGGTGGATTATTCGCCGTTCATACCACGGATGCTGACAGACGTCCAAATCGGCAGGAGATACACGTTTCCGCTGTACTGCCTGGGACTGAAAAAGATAACAGTATTCGATGGGAACGGGGACCACACGTACGTGCTCTTGAAAAGACGTGACCGCTGACGCCTAGGCGCGTCGGGGCACGCGGGACGGGGTCGTGCAGCGCGATCCCACGCCGCGCATGTTGGAACGGCGCACGGCCCATTCGTGCCCGTGACGGCCACCCGCCAAAGGCACTGAGCCTGTCCGGGCGGTCCGTCCGCTCCCCCGTACATGCGACGAGTCGATCCAGCCGTGCCGGACGCCGGCGCGCGCCTACGTCCACCCGCGCGCGCCTTCCGGAACTCTGTCGCATAGCACACCGTCGGTGGAGTAGAGGGAGACGCCGGCGCCGCTTGCCTCCCTGAATACGATCTCCTTCCCCTCCATGAACTGCGCGTACCGGCCGGAGAGGCGGATCCCGGAGAGAAGGACCTCCCGGGCCCCCAGAAACACTGCGAGCGCGACGCATGCAAGCCCGCTGTTCTCGCGCGGGAACTTGCCGGCGGTGATCCTCGGGACGGGGAGGTCCATGTAGGACGGGGCGAACCAGTGTATCTTGCCTCCCACCTCTGCGATTTTTTTCGGGACGGCGGGATCCACTATCACCGATATCGCGTAATCGCCGGGCCTCGTGATGTAACCCACATAGTCGGGGCTGTGGTCTACGGTGACGTAAAGGTCCGACTCGATGTCGGCGGTCGGGGTGGAAATGCGCGGCCTGAACCCCGGATGCGTCTCCGACCCCCTCCCGCAGACGAGCGCCCTTTTAGAGTTAAGCCTGATGTCCGATATCGTCCTACCGACGCCCGGCATGTTCGCCTCTGCGTTCCTATAGTATGTCTCGGGTTTCCAATAGTCCCCGGCGTCCGCGCTCAGGCGGGATCCCCCCCTGCCCCGCCGATCCTCCTCGCCCTCTTTGCGATCCTCAGGAACCGTATGCCGTCCTCCAGATGGAACCCGTCGCGCATCCTGCCTCCGTCGAGGACCTCCAGAAAGTGCCTCATCTCCCTCTTGAACCTGGCGTTGTTGTCGGCCCTTGCGGATATAACCCTGGGCCGTCTCCCCTTCAGGGTTATGGTGATCCTCTTGTTTGCAAAGTCCTGCTCTATGGCCCCCCTTGTACCCTCGATGATCAGCCGGTGCTGGTGGACCTTTGTGATAAAATTATTCATAGTCTGGACGGGGATGCCGTCCTCCGTCTCGAGCAACATGAACGCAGAGTCGTCGACGTCCACCTCGAGATCCCCCAGCCGGCCCACGAACGCCCCGCGCACCGCGGCGACCGGCCCGAGCATCCTCTCGATGATGTAAAAGCTGTGGCTTGCAAGCGTCAGGAGAGCCCCCCCGCCCAGGTCGCCCCTTGCCGCATACTCTGCCCTATAGTCCTCCTCCGGGTGCCAGTCCGGCAGGTACTGCCCCTGCAGATATGCCGCAAAGTGGACGTCCCCCACCACCTTCTTTTCAAGCAGCTTCCCCAGCTTTACAAACCCCTCCTCGAATAGGAACGAGTGGCCCATCATGACTGCCAGCGAGTTCTCGTCCCTGAGCCTCTTGAGCGTGGCGACTCCCGCAAGGCCGTCGGAGAGGGGCTTTTCTATGAACAACGAGACGCGCCTGCGTGCAAAGAATATGGCGGGCTTTACGTGCATGGACGACGGCGTGCATATGAGCGCCGCGTCAAGATCAGGGTTCTTTCTTGCCGCCTCCCTGTAGTCGGCGTAGACGAGATCCGTCCCCAGCTCTGCCGCAAGGCGCGCAGCCCTGTCCAGGTCGGGATCCACCAGCACCAGATCGGCCACTCCGAGGGACTTGGCGTTCCTTGCATGCCTGCCGCCTATGGACCCGCATCCCAGTACGAGGATCTTCAACCGTTTCCATGTCCGGCCCGGGGGCGTATTAACCTTCACGGCGGCGGCCATGCCTGCCCGGCGCCGCCGCCGCCGGCCCGATCTCCGCGTGATTTATTAACATACGGGGAACGGGGGCGGCGGTGTTTGAGAACAAAAAGATACTGATCACGGGCGGGACGGGCTCGCTCGGAAGGGCGCTCGCAGGGAGGCTGCTCCAGCACGACCCAAAGATCATACGGATCTACAGCAGGAACGAGTACAACCAGATCCAGATGCGCAGGAAGTTCAACGACGATGACAGGTTGCGCTTCCTACTAGGCGACATACGGGACTATCTCAGGCTGGTGAGGGCCATGGAAGACGTGGACATCGTCTTCCACACGGCGGCATTGAAGGACGTGGTGGAGGTCGAGTACAACCCGTTCGAGTCCATAAAGACCAACGTGGTCGGGTCGCAGAACGTGATAGACGCGTGCAGGGAGGCCAAGGTGGGGCTGGCGGTGGGCGTAAGCACCGACAAGGCGGCCGCGCCCCTCAACGCGTACGGCGCCACAAAGCTCCTGACGGAAAAGCTGTTTACCTCGGCGACCAACTATGTGGACAGGGAAAGGCACCCGACCAGGTTCATCGGGATCAGATACGGGAACGTCCTCGGGAGCAGCGGCTCGGTAGCCCCCAAGTTCATAGAGCGGATAAAGGCGAAAAAGCCCATCACGATCACGGATCCGGGGATGACCCGGTTCAGCCTCACGATGGACGAGGCGCTGGACTTTATCCTGGGGAGCGCCTCCAAGGACAAGAGCTCGGTCGTCTTCGTGCCAAAGCTAAAGGCGTACAACATAATGGACCTGAGGGACGCGCTCTTTGAGATGCTCGGCAGCACGGAGTGCAGGATGGGCAAGATCCGGCCCGGTGAAAAGATCTCCGAGGTGCTGATAAGCTCCGACGAGATGAGGAACACGCTGGAGGGCGACAGGGACTATATCATCACGGGGGGGCACGACCAGGGCGGTGATCCGGGGGCAGGGCACCCCGGATACAGGCGCGCGCGCGGCGACTCCGCCTACTCGTCCACCAACGCCGACAAGCTCTCAAAGAACGAGATGATCGAGATGCTCAGGCCGCTCGTCAAGGGGCCGGACGATTACTGACATGGCCCCGAGGATCCTGGTGGCGGGCCTCGGTTCTATGGGGAAGAGGCGGGTGCGCAACCTCCAGTTCCTGGACATAGAGGTGGTCGGGCTCGATATCTCGGAGGAGCGGAGGAGGCAGTCGTCTGACCTCTACGGGATAAGGACGCACGCGGATATCGGGGCGGCGCTAGTCGATAAGCCAGACGCCATGGTGATCTCCACCCCGCCCCACGTCCACAGGGAGTACGCGGTCTCCTCGATCAGGCACAAGATCCCCTTCTTCACGGAGGTCAACACGATGCCTCCCGGCGACATGCAGGAGATCATAGACCTGTGCTCCGGGAACGGCACGAGGGGGATGCCCAGCTGCAACGTGGCGTTCCACCCGTCGGTGCGCAGGATCAGGTCCCTGTTGGAGGACGGGGTGATCGGGAGGCCGTTGCTGGCCCACTTCCACAGCGGGGCGTACCTGCCGGACTGGCACCCGTGGGAGAGGCTCTCCGACTATTACGTGTACAAAAGGGAGACGGGCGGCGGCAGGGATCAGATAATGTGGGAGCTTAGTTGGCTCTCCATGCTGCTCGGCAAGCCGAGGACGGTGCTCGGCCACGCAAAGAAGCTCGGCGAATTTGACGCCGATATCTTTGACACCTATGCGCTCCAGATGGAGCTTGAGGGCGGGGCGCTCGGCAGCGTCGTGGTGGACGTGATCCAGAGGCCGCCATCAAGGCACCTAGAGATAACGGGCACAAGGGGGACGATAAGGTGGGACTATGGCGCCGGGACGGTGATGGTGTCTGACGGCGGGAACTGGTCGTCGTACCCGGAGAAGGACGACTGCAGCGGCTATCCCGTCGAGCAGCCCAAGCCGGGGTTTGCAAGCAAGGACGTCGGGATGGCAGAGTCGTACATAGACGAGATGAGGGCGTTCCTCGACGTCGTGGACGGCGGCATGCCCCGGTTCACGCTCGAGGACGAGAGGGACCTGCTCAAAGCCATGTACGAGGCCGAGGCCGGTTCCGGGGCGAGGGGGAGCGCCGGGTGATGCCATGCCCAGGCACGCGATAATACAGGCGAGGATGACCTCGACGCGCCTGCCCGGCAAGGTACTGGAGGACATCTGCGGGCGCCCCATGCTGTACCACGTCGAGAGGCAGGTCCTCGCGTCGCGGATGATCGACGGGGTGATCGTGGCGACCACCGGGGAGGCGGCCGACGACCCCATAGCCGACTATTGCGGGGGCCGCGGCGTGCCGTGCTTTAGGGGGTCGAGGGACGACGTGCTGGACAGGTACTACCGATGCGCAAAAAAGTTCGGGTGCGACCCCGTGGTCCGCATAACCAGCGACTGCCCGATGGTGGATCCCGGGGTGATCGACGCGGCCATCTCAAAGTTCGACGGCGGCGACTATGATTATGTGGGGAACAACATCGAGATGGAGGGAGGCGCGTGGCGCAACTCGACGTGCAACTATCCGCAGGGGATGACCGTCGAGGTGTCCACGCTCGGGGCGCTGGAGGAGGCGTGGGAGCGGGCCGAGAAGCCCAGCGAGAGGGAGCACGTCTTTCCGTACGTCCAGTTCAACCCGGACATGTTCAGGATAGGGAACATGACGCTCGAGAGGGACCTCTCGCACATCCGGTGCACGGTGGACCACCCCGCCGACCTAGAGTTTGCGAGGGCCGTCCTTGCAAGGTGGGGCCGGGACGGGGCCATCACCATGCGCGACATAGTGGAGATAACAAGCAGGGATCCCTCGCTGGTGGGGATCAACGGCGGCACGGACTTTGAGGAGGGGTACAAGAGGTCGCTCGAGGAGGACGGGAGGGCGGGGTTCAAGTGAGGACCGTCCTGATAAGGACAGACGGCGACCACAGCCTCGGCATGGGGCACGTCTACAGGTCCGTCAGCATCGCCGACGAGATACGCCGGCGCCGGTTCGGCACGGTAATAGTCACAAAGAGCCGCGGCCTTGACCGCGTCATACCAAGGAGGCACAGGATACGGAGGATAACTGGCTCCCCCGGCTCCATCAGGAGGGCGGTCCGGGAGGAGGATCCCGCGGTGTCCGTCATCGACAAGCTCGAGGTCGGCACGGAGGAGCTCAAGATCCTGGCCGCCGGATCCAGCACCGTCGGGATCGACTATACCGGGAAAAACAAGCGGCTGCTCGGGCGGGGGATCAACATGCTGTACCAGAGGACCGGCCTCTCCGGGCGTAACTCCTTTTCGGGGTTCGAGTATACCGTCCTGAACCGGAGGATGGCAGGACTCGGGCCGATACGCGTCTCCAAGGACGTCCGGCGCGTGCTCGTGATGCAGGGCGGGGCCGACACCTACTGCTACACCCCGGCGATAATCCGGGCGCTGGGCGACGTCCCGGGCAGGTTCACGGTCGGCGTTGTGGCCGGGATCTCCTTCAAGTGCTGGCGGGAGCTTGACGCGGCGATCGCCGGGTCCCCCCACAGGGTGAGGACGTACCATAACGCTAAAAACATGGGCCCCATCATGTCGGGATCAGACATGGCGGTGACCGCGGGGGGGGTGAGCAGCCTTGAACTGTGCCATCTGGGCGTCCCGTCCGTCATCGTGTGCGGTGAGTCGTTCGAGGCCGAGACCGCCTCCCTGCTCCAGGGGCGCGGGTTCGGGACGAGCCTGGGGTTCAGGAGGGCGCCGTCGCGCCGCAAGATTGCGGCCGCCGTGGAGGGGCTTATGAAGGACCATGCAAGGCGGAGATCCATGAACCGCGCGGGGCGCGCGCTGGTGGACGGGCGCGGCACGGAGAGGACCGTGGACAGGATCCTGGAGGTGGCCGGATGAGGATCCTTGTGGTGGCAGCGCACCCGGACGACGAGGTGATCGGCATGGGCGGGACCCTCAAAAAGCTCTCTAAAAAGCACAGCATCGACGTGCTGTTCATGGCAGACGGGATAACGGCAAGAAAGCGCCCCGGCTATGGGAACTCCGTCAAATATGACGCGGGCAGGGCGGCGGAAAAGGCGATGGCCCGGGAGATCGAGGAGCGCAAAAAGGACGCAAAGAGGGCCCTCAAGAGGCTGGGGGTCGGCAGCATGAAGTTCCTCGGGATGCCCGACAACGAGATGGACACGGTCCCGTTCCTAAAGATAGTAAAGGAGGTGGAGGCCGAGGTGGCAAGGACGAAATGCGACACGATATTCACGCACCACCACGGCGACCTCAACATAGACCACCGGCTCTCGCACGAGGCGGCGGTGACGGCCGCGAGGCCCGTGGAGGGGTCCAGGGTGGACCTGCTCGCCTCGTTCGAGGTCTTCTCGTCGACCGACTGGAGGCACTTGCACTCGTTCCGGCCCAGCATGTTCGTCGATATCACGTCAGAGATGCCCTACAAGGCGAGCGCCCTCGGCGAGTACAGGAACGAGGTGCGAAAGTACCCGCACCCGAGGTCAAAGCGGGCGCTGGAGGCCGCCGCGGGCAGGTGGGGGAGCCTGTACGGCTACGGGTACGCCGAGGCGTTCGAGATAGTGTACGTCAGGGGCGGCAGGCTTCCCCTGATGTGACGCCATATGGTGCCGCGTTTTTGCACGTCTATGTGGGGTAATGGGCAGAATATTTGCGAGCTAGGCGGCTCCCGCTCGAGGGATCACCGGGTATGGGCGTGCGGCAGCCGGTACTCTCGGATCAGTATCGGACATGGCCGCAGCTACGGGTATCTCTCCAGTGCTTCAAAATCTACCTCGAACACCTTTACATGGTAGGAGAACCCGTCGTCACGCGAGTCGTACACCTTTGTGAGGTAGGGGTACTTGTCCTCGTTCATGAACGCGTCATGCAGCAGGTACGAGTTCCGGGGCTCGTAGTCGTCCACTATGAGGTGCGACCAGTATTTGATTCTGAGCCGGTCGGCCGTCATGGCCGGAAGCCCGGGGGTGTCAGAGCAGTCGCTGTCGGGGTAGGGACACTGTTGGTGGTACGACGAGGTTCCCGCCAGGCCCGTGCTGGAGACGGGGAGGCCGTCGGATCCAAGCTCGACAAACGTATGGAGATGGCTTGTCTCTATCAGGTACCACGCGTCCTCCCCGATCTCCTCGGTGATTGAGGCTATGATGCCGTATCCTTCGACTACGCTGTCGCTGTCGACCACCTCCTCAAGCGTGGCCGCGGATGCCAGTATGACGAGGGCCATGACCGCCAGCAGCGCCAGGTTCTCGCGCCGGTGTAATTCCGCCAGCCTCTTGATCCCGAACGCCGACAGCACGCACATGACCGGGATCATCCAGAGCACGTACCTCGGTATGTACCCCCCGAACGACATGATGTTGACGGTGATCACCAGCATCATGCCCAACAGGGCGGCGAGGTAGGGATCCACCCTGAGGATCCTGTACAGGCCGTACGGGACGAACAGCATGAGCGGCAACACCAGCAGCTGGCCCAGCACGAAGACGGTTGACGTGCTTGGCGCGTCTATGGATCCCCGTACCGGCGACGAGGACACGGATCCCTGCACGTCGTCCAGCTGCTCGTTTGCAAGCATCCACACCCTGACGAACATCCCGTCCGTTCCCCAGGTGTCTATCCTGTACGCGGACACCGGGGCCAGTATCAGGGCTGCGACCAGCACGAGCAGCGGTATCTCGTACGATATCCTGTGGGATCGGTGTTTCACCGCGTACAGCACGTAAAGGAGCGCCAGCATTATGATCGCTTCGCCGCGCACGATCGAGGCCAGCGCGGCGATCGGGAATGCGAGAAATACTATGCGCTTTCTGTCCGACAAAAAGCACGCTATCGCGGAGGTCACCAGCAGGATGAAGGGCGCCTCGGTGAGCCCGAGCCCCGAGTTGAATATGATCGCCGGCTGTGCGGCGAACATGGCGGGTGCCGCCAGGGACGCCCAGCCCGAGAAGTACCTCCTAGATATCACGTATATGGGCGCTATCGTCAAGGTTGACATGGCCACCCCCGCCAGCTTCTGCACCAGCATGTGGCCTACCAGGTCCGCCGGGTTTAGGAACGAGAACAGCACCGAGAGGAACATGGACCACCCGGTGTTGTAGATAAAGACGTCGGTGGGTAGTGACCCGTATATTGCAAGCTCCATTGCCTGCCTCAGGTACTTTACCGTGTCGCCCCCCAAGTGTATCTCGGGGTCCACGTAGCTGAGCCTCATGACAAACCCCGCTGAACAGATCAGCAGCAGCGCGCATGGGAGCGCGTATGCCGGCGCGCGCCTGCCGTACCCCGCCCCCTGCCTTGCGGCGTCCACCCGCATGGCTCGGCGCCCGCCGCCCTCCGTGATAAATACATTCCAAGCGTGGGAGCCCGCCTTTTGGGGATCCGACCGGGCATCCCCCGCCCGGATCCCGTGGGGCTTTTCAGTTCACTCGTACGCACCTCCGCTCGTACGATCCTAGCCCGAGACCCGCGATGCCGCCTAGCGGGGCGGGGAGGGCGTACCCGGCCTTTAGTTTCGGCCTGCAACACGTTCGTATGGCATGCCGGATCCGGTCAGTCCAGCTTTGCCGCCGCGATCATCTGGGACGCGCGCCCCGGAAACGAAAAGTACCTTGCCACGTACGAGTCCGACCTTGACAGTAGATCCCCCCTGAATTCCTCGTCGTCTAGGACCCTTGGAAGCACGTCCCTGAACTCCTCGTACGAGTGGACCAGCAGGCTGGCCCCGGTGGTGAACACGTCCTCCTTGTCCCAAAAGCCGTCCGGTATGCAGACCAGCGTCGGTATACGCATGATCATGGCCTCAAGCATCACCGTGGTGGGCGCGGAGGCGACCGCGAGCGAGCAGCCGGCCAGAAAGTCCATGACGTCGCCAGCCTGGTGCACGGGGGTTCCCGGGCTTGCCCTCTCTATCGACGGTTTTAGCGAGTACCCGAGCACGTGGTGCCCCGGGTGCAGCTTTACCGCAAAGTCGTACGGCAGGCCGCCCAGCTCCTTACAGAGCTCCTTGATCATCTCCTCGTTCTTTTCCAGGACGCGGCTGTCGATGGAGTGCAGATCCACCTCCGTGTTGAACGAGTCAAAGAGGACGATCCTCTTGGAGGACTTGTTGTCAACGTGGAAGAACTCGTCGTGTCGCGGGCTTCCCACCGCCGTGGCGGCCGCGTGCGGCGGCACGTCCGAGAGCAGGTCGCGGGATCTCTCCCCCCACACGAGGTTCCTGCAGTACGGGTTGGATCCCAGAAAGATTGAGCGGTACCTCTCCATGTACGGGCGGCTTGGAAGGTACCCGTGCTCGATGGACGTGGCGGGAATCGCCTCCGCCTCCGCCGCGGACAGGATCACCTTCTCCTCAAAGCTGTTGGCGTACAGCAGCAGTATTCCGTCAATCCTCTCCCTTTTGAACATCCTCCTCGCTAGCAGGAACCGTCTGGCCGACTCTTTGAACCTGTCCCTGATCATCCCCGTGAACTCGTCACTGATGGCGGGCCAGAACGACATGCCCGATATTGCAAAGTATCTCCCGAGATGCCCCGAGCCGACGAGCCGGTCCACCTTCCCGTCGATGGCGCTCTCGGCCTCTCTTATCTCGGATGCCGCCTCTGCGTCCGAGTGCCTGTCCAGGCTCGTTATGGTGCACCCGAGGCGCCTTGCTGCGCGCAGGCTCGCGAGGTTCCATACGACCGGCCGCCTCTCGTTGAGCATCACGATATCGTACCTCTTGGAGAACTCGGACAGCATCTCTTCGTACGCGGTGACCTCAAAGTTCAGAAACAGTATCCTGCTGTCCTTACTCCCCGTGTTGCCCACAAGGGCCCCCGTCGTCCGCTCCGCGAGCTTTTTCATCTTCAGTACGGTGCTTCTAGAGACTTTGACATGGGAGAGCCTACTTCCCAGGCGTATCGGGATTCTCACATCCTCAAAGTGCGCGACGCTAGATGATCCGATTGGCAGGACTCGGAGCTCTACTTTCGGAGATATTCCGTGTATCATCAACCCTATGTGGCCAGAGCAGTACGCGGCGTCAGGCGAATACTCTGCCACGAGCCGGGCAATACCGGTGAATTTTTTTATCACCTGTGCCAGGTACTGCATCATGTACTCCTCAAGCGGCGTGCCGAGATCCAGCCCGTCGTGGTTTGTAAACTGGGCCGCCTCTCCCCCGTGCCAGTTCCTCGACATCTCTCTTATAGCTTTATCTGCGGCCGCTGCCTCCCTGTCGGGCTTGATATAGTCCTCTATCAGCTCGTGGTCGACGCCGGCGGCACGCAGGTTCATGTGCGCCACATAGTCTAGCGTGACGATCCTGTCCGCGTCGATCTCCATCAGCTTTTCAAGGTCGGTGTTGTATTCCACGAGGATGACGGATCCGCCCACGCGGGATCACCCGGCCCCTGCCGCCCACTTTCCCCAGTCATAGCCGTCAAACTCGACGTTCTCCATCTCGTTGTCGTCCGGGCGCCACGCGAGATCCGCAAGGGCGAGCACTTGCGAGGGGCCGTCCGATATGTTGACGTGGGCCGACGCAAAGTTCCTTGGCACGTACACCATCGCGGCGTCGGACTCTGACAGCTTTATCTCCTGGTACCCGCCGCCCGTCCTTATCACAAAGACGACTGCCCCCCCGGTGCAGAGAAAGTAGCTGTTGCGCCTCAGGTGCAGGTGCGGGCCCTTCCTGCCCCCCTTGTCCACGGATGTCAGGTATACCATCCTCGGCGGGTGGTCCAGGATCTCGTCCCAGTCCCTCCATACGACCGTGAGGTGGCCGTTGGGGGCCCGGTCGCCGGTGCTCCGGGTCACGTGCCGCTCCAAATCGATCCTTCTAGGCAGATCCTCCACGCGCGGCGGCTTCAAAAGTTATAATTAAGTGTAGGGCGGCACCCGCCATGCGTTCAGGGGAGCGGGGATCCGGGCCATGAGGCTACTGGTGACCTGTCTCTTATACACATCTCCGAGCCCACGAGACTAAGGCGAAT
>UYNY03000075.1:11296-13224 GCA_900620265.3 Nitrosopumilaceae archaeon
TTTTTTTTTAATGATACGGCGACCACCGAGATCTACACTAGATCGCTCGTCGGCAGCGTCAGATGTGTATAAGAGACAGGCTTTGGGATAACCAACGTGGACGCGCTAAAGCACGGCTCCAACCCGGAGAACCTGGCCGGGATGGAGGGCAAGGATGGCTATTCGTTTGTCCGGGGGGACATTACGGACGCGGACCTGATGGGACGGCTGGTGTCAGAGGCCGACATGGTGGTGAACTTTGCCGCAGAGTCTCACGTGGACAGGAGCATAACTGACGCGAGGCCGTTCATGGAGTCAAACATCATGGGGGTATTTGTCCTGCTGGAGGCGGCAAGAAAGCACGACAAGCGCCTGGTCCACATATCGACAGACGAGGTCTTCGGTAGCCTTGAGAGTGGGTCCGCGTCGGAGGACGACGTGCTGAACCCGTCCAGCCCGTACTCGTCCTCAAAGGCGTCGGCCGAGCTCTTGGTGCGGTCCTATGTCACCACGTACGGGATAAAGGCCCGGATAACCAGGTGTACCAACAACTATGGGCCGCGGCAGTCGGCCGAAAAGCTCATCCCAAAGGTGATAAAGCATGCGATGGACGGCAAAAAGATACCCGTATACGGTACCGGCAAGAACGTCCGGGACTGGATACACGTCGACGACCACTGCTCCGGGATATTGAAGGTGATGTCCGACGGGCGGGACGGCCAGTCGTACAACATTTCGACCGGCAACGAGCTGGATAACCTGGTGATAATCCGAAAGATACTGGGGATCATGGGCAAGCCCGAGGACCTGATCGAGTTCGTGGGGGACAGGCCCGGCCACGACTTTAGGTACAGCCTCGACTCGTCAAAGATGAGGGGCATGGGGTGGAGGCCCGGGACGGGCATCGACGACGGGCTTGCTCGGGCGGTCAAGTGGTATGCCGGGAACCCGGCGTGGTGGAAGGCCGAGGACGGATGGAATTAATACCGACGCGGGAGGGGGCATCCGCATGAAGGGGGTAATACTGCACGGGGGGCACGGGACGCGGCTTAGGCCGCTCACGCACACCGGCCCCAAGCAGCTGCTCCCCATCGCCAACAAGCCCATGTCCCAGTACTGCCTCGAGTCGCTGAGGGACGGCGGGATGGAGGAGATCGCGGTCATAATAGGCGGGAACGGCCACCAAAAGGTCGTCGACTATTACGGGGACGGGGGGAAATTCGGCGTAAGGATCACCTACATCCTGCAGGACGAGCCGAGGGGGATAGCCCAGGCCGTCGGGCTCTGCAAGGAGTTCGTGGGGGACGACAGGTTCACGGTATTCCTCGGGGACAACATACTCAAAAAGGGGATCGGTGGGTATGCCGCCCGGTTCGAGGAGTCGGGCGAGGACGCCCACCTGCTGTTATGCAAGGTCGACAACCCGTCCCGGTTCGGGATAGCGGACCTTGACGGGAACGGCAACATTACAAAGATAATGGAAAAGCCAAAAGACCCGCCCACCGACCTTGCGGTCACCGGGATCTACTTTCTGACGTCCCGTATATTCGACATCATAGATAAGACGTCCCCTTCAGCCAGGGGCGAGCTTGAGATCACCGACGCCCTGCACAACCTGCTAAAGGCGGGCGGCAGGATCGGGTATGATACGGTCAACGACTATTGGAAGGATACGGGGACCCCCGGGGACATCATACACGCCAACCGGGCCATCCTGGAGGACATGGAGGGGACGGATACCGGCGGCGCGTCCGCCCCCGGCAAGGCGGTCATAATGGGAAAGGGGACGCGCGCGGATCCGGGCTCCAAGATAATCGGCCCTGTGATCATCGGGGAGGACTGCGTGATAGGGGCTGGCGCCACGGTGGGGCCCAACGTGAGCGTGGGGGACGGGACGGTGCTCGAGCGGTGCACCATCCGGGACTCGATCATAATGTCCGGCTGCAAGG
>UYNY03000076.1 GCA_900620265.3 Nitrosopumilaceae archaeon
CAGCCCTCTTGGCCGCGTTTCTCTTGCGCTTGCGCGCGGCCTTCTTGGCTATCGCGGATCGCTCGGCTTTGCTGAGCACCATGCCCCACCTGAAAAGCAGGTTCGTGTTATATGGCACAGGTTAGACATTATTGTGCAAACCGCAACAAAGTTTGACACGATCCCACATCATGCGATCGGGATTCTGATCGCAAAACCGCGGTACAAGACGGGCTCTAACACGACTGGCCCGCGCCGTGGTTCGAGCGCGTCCCCGGACGGGACGCGGGCGGATCGCGCCTGATCATAGGCCATGTATGGTCGCCGGTTCACAAGAGTCCCCCGTACGCGCCTAGCCACGGGATCCGAGCGCCCTCTCCCTGACACGCCGGAGCTCCACATGGTCAGGATGCAGCGAGAGGCCCTCGTCGCAGCATGCCAGCGCCCTGTCCCGCAGCCCCAGGCCGCAGAAGACTAGCGCCTTTACGGCCAGCGAGTCAGGGTGGCCCGGCTCGATGGCGAGCGCCGTCTCGCAGTCGTGGATGGCGTTACCGGGGCTGCCGTCCCTGTACAGGTGCAGCGCCCTGTGGGCAAGGTACGTCGGGTCGTCCGGCCTCAGCCGGACCAGCTCGTCAAGGCACCGTATGGCGTCCCCGCGGCGGCCCGTCTCGCGGGATATGGTATACCATATCTTGAGGGCGTCAGGGTCATCCGGCCTGCACTCCAGCGACCTCTTTACACACGCGAGCGCCTCGTGGATCCTGTCGAGCCGGTGCAACGTGGCCGCCTTGTGCTTTAGCGCCTCCGCGTGCCGGCCGTCGGCGGCCAGCGCCCCGTCGAGGCACTCGAGCGCCTCGTCAAGGCGGCCGAGGCGGCCGAGCTCGATGCCCTTCCGGGTAAGCAGGACGGGGCCGTCCGGCATGGCTTTAAGCGCCTCGTCGATGCACCGGATCGCGTCGGCAGGCCTGCCCAGCATGCCGAACGATTGCGCGAGCATCACGGAGATTATGGGATCATCGGGGTTCTCCTTTTGCGCCCTCTCTAGGTAGGGGACGGCCTCCTCGTGGCGGCCGTCCAGATGCAGCCTCTTACCCACCTTGTACGACTCGCCAAGATCCGGCACGCTAAAGGCGTCCATGGCGGGCCGGGCCCCGGGACGAGTTTTATCTGTATGCGCAAGGCCGGATCTACCGCATGAAGCATTATAAGCCCGCGACCCGCCGTCCCGCCCGTGCAGGGGACGGAGCGCGGGGACGGCGGATCCGCCGGGTGGATCACCGCCAGCCCGGAGGAGGCCCTTGAAAAGATCCGGCAGGGATACTCTGTCAGGATCGCCACGGAGGGCGCCGACTATCTATTCGAGGCCCTGATGAGGCTCGACCCGGAGCTGAGAGTCAGCCTTGCCGGGTACGGGGAGACCACCGTCATCACCGGGCTGTCCGATGACGAGGCACAGCAGTACCTGGAGGCGGGGGTGCCGATCAGGTGCTCTACCGACATGGAAAAGATCAACGCGTGGGCGGACATCCTCAGGAGCGGCAGGGGCATCAGGCTCCCGGCCCACTATGCCGAGGCGATGTGCGAAAAGCTGGTGCGCCACCACCCGGACCTGATGGTCGCCGCGTTCAGGACGGGCGAGGATGCTGTAATCAGGACCACCAGCCGGGAGGAGATGGAGGAGTTCGGCGACCGTGCAGGGCCGGTCGGGGCCGGCCCGGATATGCAGGGGAGGATGGCAAACTGACCGGGGCGCGTCTGGATCACGGACTCGCCGCAGAACCCACCGGTCGCCGGCGGTTCTGCAATACATCTGGGCTTGGGCACGGGTAGGCCGCGGAGGGGGGCCGGATCTGGCCGTTGTACAGGGACGGTTCCGGGATCAATGACATGACGGAACCTTTCTGGGGGGCAGGTACTGGATAGATGACATGACGGAACCTTCCAGGAGGGACGGTTCTTGGGTCGAAAACTTTACAGAACGGTCCCGGGGACCGGTTCCGCGATCCGGGGACGGTCGAGGCAAGATACAGGATAGCCTACCAGTCGGCGGCTGCCAGGGCGGCCGTGGCCGGGGACATGGCAGAGTGGATGGACACCCTGTTCTCTGGCCCCTGCCAGCAGGGATCACGGGCTTTTTGATCTTGGCCACCTTGATGGGGCCGTCGCGTGCTATGCGGGGGCTCGGGTCATTGGCCATCCCGGGGGGATTTACGCGGCGATGGGGGCTGGCGCGCGGGGGGCATTGCCCCGTCCCACCTCTTGACGGTTGCGCTCTCGACTCTGCCCAGAGTCCATCTGACATGGTCGCCGTTTCCAACCCCCAGCAGGGCCGCCATCTCCCGCGGTATGTCGATCTCAAGCCAGCTCGTGCCGTTGTCGACGCGCTTGACGGCCACCATGGAGTCCCAATTGTACAAGCGGCCTCTCTTGACCACGGCGCGGCCCCGGTCCATCATACTCCAGCTGACGTGGCCGCGGGCATGTATGCCGGTATGCTCCTGAACCCGCTCCGGGATGATCACGCAGAACCCCCCCCCTCTGCCGCTTGTATCGTGGAGATGATCTCGCCCGGCTGATCCTGCTGGGCGGGCCGTCCCGCGGCCCCCGCGTGCGCCCCCATGCGTCCCATCAGGTACCGGAACCGCCGCCGGTATTTAACGATTAACGGGGGCGGTTCTGCTTGTCGGGGCACGTGCACGATGGCAGGAGGGACCGGATTTGATCCCGTGGCGTGCGCAGTCCCAGGGCTTGGTGACTTGTGGAACCGGCAAGATGCCGGGATCCATGCCTACCGTCCCCCGGCCATCTCCACCGACACCACCGACTCCCCGTAGGTCCTCTCGATGTGCCGCCTGATCCCCTCCTCATCCCCGTCGATGCAGGTGACCGTCGCCACGAACCCGGCCGCCCCCTCTTGGACGGTCCTGGCGTCCATCCACTTTGTCATGTCCTCCGCCACGGCCCTTCTGGCCGCCGCCGACTGGCAGACTATCCGGTA
>UYNY03000077.1 GCA_900620265.3 Nitrosopumilaceae archaeon
ACCGAGATCTACACTAGATCGCTCGTCGGCAGCGTCAGATGTGTATAAGAGACAGATCCAAACCCAGATCCGCCCCGTGGCATGATAGGCCATCCATGCGGGCCCGAGCACAAGAGGGCCATCCGGGAGCTAAGGAGGGACATCAAGGCAGGCAAGATCACCGAGACGTTTGACACGGCAGAAGAGGTGATTGCCTGGATGAAGGGCCAGAGGGATAAACGGGCGTCCCGCCCCGCGGCCTGAGTGTCTTGCTGGGTGCGGCCACCGATGCAGGTTTTACGTGATCATGCGGCGGGCCCGGAGCCAGCGCAGATGTCCTGTTGCAGGCCGGCCCGGCAGGTGGAACCGTCCCGCAGGCCGCAAGCCGGCCACCAAGCACCACGTGCCGGGGCCTTGCTGGCGGGGGATGGCGCGGCCCGGACGGCCCCCTACCTCATGCCGTATTCCATGCGGTATATGGCCTCCTCTCTGGAATAGCCGCACAGATCCATCAGGCCCCTTATCGTCCTCTCCTCTGCCGGCGTGAAGATCCTTGCCACGGCCACGGCTAGCCCCCCACGCACTTAATTGTTATCTTGCTGCCCTGAACGCATTCCAGACGGACCGCCGCCCGCTCCAGCTGGGACCTGAAGACGGGTGGTCTGGACCCGTGGATCTTTACCGATAGTATGGCGGGCTTTGAACCGGCCCTGGCACGGACTTTGGCCTCCCTTATGAACCGGCCTGACATGCTGCCCGCGAGCATCTCATACGGGCTGAATGGCCGCCCGTCGCCCCGTACGACACGGACTGCGTTCCTGGCCTCATAACCGACTGCCCCGTACTCTGATCTATCCGGTCCCGATACGCCTATCTCCAATACAAGCCCCAGTTGACCCGTCCACGTATACTTCCGGGCGCGGACCTGTCATCCTTGCGGGTTCGGCCGGCAGCTGGTACGACGGGCCGGCCCTAGAGGGCCGTCCGACCCGGATCACCTCGTACGAGGAGATCAAGAGGGAGCTGGATTCGGCCTAGATATGGACGATCCGGCAGGCCCACGATCCCCCACGGATCCCGCCGCCGGATCCACTCAGCCCCGGTTCCTCCCCCCTGCAAGCCGCCTCCTCATCGGGCCCCCGCACCTCTTGCACTCCGTCCCCCCGGACGTCCCGCAGGTCGGGCAATAGTACTCCCACCTGCCGGTCCTCCCCGGGCCCCGCGTCATCACGGGGATCGTCCTGACGCCGGCCCCGGCGGCCGCGTTTGACAACGCATAGTCGTCCGTCACGAGATCCGCCCCGAGGTGGACTGCCAGCCCCAGCACCGAGAGGTCGGCACCCGAGAGGGACCCAAGGTCCCCCGTGGACCTGGCAGCCTCCCTTGCGGCCCGGACGGCCCCCTCCGGCGGATCCCGGACCACCAGCCTGCCGGCGTCCACGAGCGCGTCCGTGATGCCGTGCCTCCCCTTTACGTGCGATACCTCGGAGATGACCTGCGGGGTGGTATGGTGGATCTCCTCGGAGGAGGCCGGCAGCCCCGCGTAGAACGCGCCGGCGTCTATGACCCTAAAAGCCAAGCCTGCTCATCTGCCGGAGCCCCCTCCTCTCGAGCCGGACGAAGACGGCCGGCACGCCGTGCCTCTTTATGGTGATGGGCTCGCCGCGCGGGGCGGCCCCGACCACCTGGGCGTCGGTCACGATGCTACAGTCGTGCGAGCAGGTCACCTGGATCACCTCGTCGGGGACGACCACGGGGGCGAGCCTGTAGACGGGGGCCACCGGGGTTATTATCAGCACGTCGAGGCTCTCGTGCAGGACGGGCCCGCCGAGCGAGAAAGAGTGGCCGGTCGACCCGCTCGGCGTCGATACTATCAACCCGTCCATCTTTTGGGTGATTGTATCATCGCGGAACTTTATCTCCATCTGGGCCGTCCTGGTAAGGTTGGTCCTCCCGACGTAGATCTCGTTGAGGGCCGGCGGGAACTCTGTTCCGGCGCACGAGGCCGCCACCCTGGTTCTTTTATCTGTGACGAACCTGCCTGAGGATATCTGGGAGATTGCGTCCTCTAGGCCGTCCATGGTGATCTCTGAGAGTATCCCGCGGTTGCCCCCCACGTTGACTGCCAGGACCGGGGTCTGGTCGTCAAGGCCGCGGAAGACGCGGAGGGTGGTCCCGTCGCCGCCGAGCGCTATGGCAAGGTCGAGGTCCTCCAGGTCCGATATCTGCTCGACCTGCTCTGCGCCTTTTGCGGGGGATACAGAGTAGACCTTGGAGGTATCGCCCAGGTATGTGGCTATCTCGGAGGCGGCGTTCTCTGCCTCTGGGGACCCGACCTTGCTGATGACTGCCACCCTACCTAGCTCCAAGGTGGGGCTGGCTTCTTGGGCGGCTCGCTTTAAACCGTGCGGGGTCCCCTGCGGGGGGCGTGGCGTGTGGAGGGGCCGGATCGCGGGGTCGGTGCTGGCTGATCGCAGGGGCTGATCGTCCATCGGGTTTAAATACTTCTGATTCTGACCACCGGCCGCATGGAGAACGTGCTGGCAAGGCGGGCAACGGGCATAGCCCTGATGGCGATCATGGTAGCAGGCGGGATGACCATAGCCTTCCCCGGCGCCACGCCTGATGTGATGGCAGAGCCACGCAAGCTTGCCAACTTGGGCGTATCTACCACCATGTTCGGCGGCCCGATGGTCGTCGAGATCATAGTCCAGGATCCAAACCTGGATGATACGGGCATCGAGCAGGGGGAGCCCGACGTTACCTTTGACGGCAAGAACCTGCGGATGATCCAGGGGGACGACGGGTACTGGTACGCCTATGTTGCCAACGCGAGGATCGTCGAGCTATTCGAGTCGACGGATACTGCCAACAACAACAGGCTCGGCAACAAGGCCGGCACAGGCATCGACTTTGGAACCTATTGCCCGAACCCCGGCGAGTGGATACTGGGCAGGGATAACGCGTTTGCAGAGACGGCGACCGTCTATACGCCCTCAAAGACGCCCTGCCAGTGGCAGAACCCGGCCGACGGATCCGGCATATCAGATATCGCGGTCAACAACGTGGTGCGTAGCGCCCCGTCCCCGAGCACCCCGGGCGGCTCCGGCTCGACCGGCGTGGATGACAACGTGGGCAACAACGACCTGCGCAACCAGAACCTCTGGCCCTTTGTCCAGGCGTTCGGCGACATATCCGATGATTCCACGATAAAGGTCATCTACAACAAGGGCGGCTCGCCCCAGGAGATCGAGATAAGGTACGAGGCCGACATGGACGACCTTGCCAGCTTTGACGTGGACAGGTCAAAGTACCCGCACGACGCCCACGTGCATCTGGAGATAAGCGACAACATACTGAACATCGACCCCACCGACGACGACATCTGGACGTGGGCCATCGCGCGTGATACCAGCAACAATTTTGTGACCTTTGCCTATTACCAGCTGTTCGACTCGGGGGGCCAGATTGCAAACAATGTGACCGTCGGCAACGATCCGGCGGCAAGGGTCCAGGACGGGGCGCTGCGCATCACCGCAGCCGAGAGGGCGGCCGCGGAGTTTGGGGACTCCGGCACCCTGACGATCGACCGGAATGACGCGGCCGTGAACGTCGTGGCCTCCGGCAACGGGGCGGTATCCGTAAACGCCGTCAACGACCTCGGCGAGCACAGGCTCTCGGGCCTGCTGACTGCCGCCGAGACCGCCCAGAACAGCGGCGTCTTTGAGAGCACCGACGGGGACAGCGAGTCGGGACTGCGGACCACGGGTAATGCCGACAGGCGCGAGGTGGACTTTACGATCAACTATGCGGATACTGCAAAGAACTGGTTCGTAGGATATACGACCGCCGTGGTCGCCATGGATGCCGCCGCCGTCGGCTCTGACTGGGGATCCGGCGAGGAGCTGCCAGTATCGGTGACCGACCAGGACCTCAACAAGAACTCGCTGGTGGAGGAGTACCTCGTATCCGGCGGGTCTGATGTAATAAGATCGACCACCGACCTTGGGGATGATCCAGAGCTCTCCGTACAGCTGGGCAGCGACGGGGCCTATG
>UYNY03000078.1 GCA_900620265.3 Nitrosopumilaceae archaeon
CCCATGGATCGTTGGATAAAAAACCTTCTTACGTTCTTTTAGTGGTACGGGGGATCGAAAAAGTTTAGCTTGCGATCACGGCCTGCAGCGCGTTGGGGGTCGCCCCGACCACCTCCACAGTGGACCAGGCGCCGATCTCGGCCCCGCCCCTGATATAGATCGGCTTGTATTCGGCGTTCCTGCCCCTGATGCCGCCCTCGACGGCCTCGTCGGCGATCACCTTTCCACGCCACCCTATCCACCCCCTGTTGGCCTCGAGCGTCATCCCCCTGATCAGCCCGTGCAGCCTGCCGCTCCTCCCCTTGATGGTCGCAGCATCAAGCTGGTCCCTCCGGGCCGCCTCCGTGCCGGGCCTCCTGGAGTACCTTGAGAGGTTCACCACGTCGGGCCTGACCTCCTCGAGCAGCCGCTCCGTCTCTGCAAAGTCCGCCCCCGTCTCGCCGGGGAACCCCGCGATGATATCAGTCGATATGGTGGCCCCTATCCCCTCCCTTGCCTCGGCGGCCACCTCCCGGAAGGTCTCCGCCGTGTGGCCGCGCCCCATCTCGGATAACACGCGGTCGCTGCCGCTCTGGACCGGGATGTGCAGGAACTTGAAGACCTTTGGGGAGGACATGGCATCAAGCAGCCGTGATGCCATCCTGGGGAGGTACATGGGGTTCATCATGCCGACCCTCACCATAAAGTCGCCGGGGACCGCCGCGACCCTGCGCACGAGCCCCGGCAGGTCCGTCCCGATGTCAAGCCCGTAGCAGCCGTTGTCAGTAGACGTGAGCCAGACCTCCCTGCAGCCGTCGGCCACGTCCTGCTCCACCTGCGCCGCAACGTCCCCGGGCCGGTAGCTCTTGAGCCCCCCCTTTGCCAGCTTTGTCTGGCAGAACGTGCACTCGCTGAGGCACCCGCTTGCTATCTCTACTATGGATATGGCGCGGTTCATCCTGATCCTCGGCAGGCCCACCTTTGGGCCGGCGTCCCCGAGCTCGACGCGCCTCTTGCCTGCGAGCGCCGACTCTGCCACCTCGAGCGCCATCGCGACGGCGCCCGGCCCCATCATGCTGGCGCTACCTGCAAGCCTCTCGACGGCGCCAGGCTCTGCCTTTGGGAGGCAGCCGGCCACGACGAGCCTCCCCCTGCCAAGCTCCCTTATCCTGTGCGCCATCCTGTCGGCCGTCGGGTCCTTTACAGAGCAGGTGACCAGCATGCTCAGGTCGGCCCCCTCGGGGGACCGTGTTATCTGGTGTCCGCCGGCCGCCACGATCCCCGCTATCATCTCCGTGTCGGCGTGGCTTGCAGAGCACCCGTGCCCCTCTACGTATATGCGGGCCATCACCCTAGCAGGGCGTCCGCCTGCGCCTCTGTCACGAGCCCCCCCGATACGGCAAGATCCCTGACCGTCCGGCCCGTCCTGAGCGACTCCTTGAAGAGCCCCGAGGCCCTCTGGTAGCCTATCTTTGGGGCAAGCAGGGTCACTATCACGGGGGTGGATGCGGCCCTCTCGGCAAGCTTCTTCCGGTCGGATGTCAGCCCGTCGACCAGGTTGGCCGCGAACACGGGCACGAACCTCTCTAGCATCCCGAGCGGCCCGAGGACGCACCTGAGCATGCCCGGCAGCATGACGTTGAGCTCCATCTGGCCGGCCCCGGCCGCCAGCGAGACGGCGTGGTCGCACCCCGATATCTCAAAGCAGACCATGTTCATGGACTCGGCCAGCGACGGGTTCACCTTGCCTGGCATTATGGAGGACCCTGCGTGGACGGCAGGTATCCCGACCTCTGCCAGGCCGGCCATCGGCCCCGATGCCATCAGCCTGATGTCGTTTGATATGCGGCCCAGCTCGGAGGCCAGGTTCCTCAGCGACGATGAGACGCGGGCGACGGCGTGCCTGCTCTGCAGGCCGTACTGCATGTCCGGCTCCGGCGAGAGCGGGAAGCCCGATATCCTGGCAAGCTGGCGCACGGCCTCCGCCCTGTACCCGCGCGGCGCGTTGGCGCCAGTCCCCACCGCGGTACCGCCGAGCGCGACCCTGTGGAGGCCCTTTTGCGCCTCTTCTATCCCGCCGCGCGCGCGGGATACGGCGGTCGCGTATGCGCCAAGCTCCGACCCCAGCGTGACGGGGAGCGCGTCCATCAGGTGGGTCCGCCCCACCTTTGTGTGGGACGCAAACTCGCGCGCCTTTTTCGAGAGGGATCCCTCGAGGATCCTGACGGCGGGGAGCGCCCTTGAGAGCGCCCGCAGGATGGCAACATGCATGGCAGTCGGGTACGTGTCGTTGCTTGACTGGGACATGTTGACGTGGTCGTTGGGGTGCAGGTGGCCGTACGCCCCCCTCTTCCTGCGCAGGATGGATAGGGCCACGTTGGCTATCACCTCGTTGGCGTTCATGTTGACGGCGGTGCCGGCCCCCGAGTTTATCGAGTCGACCGGGAACTGGTCGGCGT
>UYNY03000079.1 GCA_900620265.3 Nitrosopumilaceae archaeon
TGTAGACGCCGGCGTTCATCCACGAGCCGGGCACCTGCCCCTTCTCCCCAAAGCCGGCCACGCGCGGGCCGTCAAGGTCCAGCACGCCGTAGCTGCTCCTGAGCGGGACGGCCGCCACGGAGCGCGGGGCGTCGAGCATCTCCCCGAGGTCGATGTCGGTTATGACGTCGCCGTTCATTATGATGAACGGGCCGCGCCGTCCCCTGGCGGCCCTCTTTGCCGCGCCCGCAGTCCCCAGCGGGGACTTTTCCTCCGAGATGTCGACGCGCATTCCGCGCCCGGCCCTCCTCGCATAGTCGGCAAGGAGACTGGCCTTGTAGCCGGCGCAGACGGTGACGTCGCGGATGCCGTGCCGCCCGAGGTGGCGCAGCTGCCACCCCAGTATCGGGACGTTGAGCACGGGGACGAGCGGCTTTGGAAGGTAGTCGGTGACGGGGCGCAGCCGCTTGCCGAGCCCGCCTGCCAGTATCAGGGCGCGGACCATGTCATTCCGTGAGCCGGTGGTGCAGATCCATATAGCACTCCTTGCACCACCCCACAAAGCCGGTATGCTCGCAGTCGTACGTCCTGCCGCCCGCCCCGCACGCGCCGCAGGAGGGCACAGCTAGGACCTCCAGATCTTTATGGCGCCGATGCCGGCCTGGACGGCCCCGGGCGCCGCAAGTGCGATCCCCATCGCGCCGCCGTCGCCGCTGGTGGCGATCCCGCCCACTATTATCATCGCGCCCGACGCGATTATCATCGCGCCCAGCCCCCTCGAGGGCTCGCGCCACGTTATCGCGAACGCCACGAACGGGAGTATGAGGGCCGGGCCGCCAAGTATCATGCCGCGCTCGCGATCCTCAAGCGGCAGCAGGCCGCCGGCCGCCACGTCGGCCCCGTAGATGCCAAGCAGGACGAGCGAGATGCCGACCATCACCACTGCCGCCGCAAGTGCCATGCGCGCGCCGCGGGAATATCACCTAATAAACCTAGCAGGGACGGACCGCTAGATCCAGTGATCGCGACCTCTCAAGCAGCGCCCCGGTCCCGTCCCCCACCAGCGTCGCGTGCCCGAGCTTTCTTGACGGCCTTGACTCGGCCTTGCCGTACATCTTGATGTGGACCCCGTCCCCGGGGTCCGGCGGCGGCCCGTAGGGGCCCTCGAACCCGGCCGGCCCAAGTATGTTCTGCATCACGGCGTCGCAGAGCAGGTCCGTGGGCCCAAGATCCATGCCGAGCACGGCCCGCAGGTGCTGCTCGAACTGCGAGGTCGCGCAGGACTGGAGCGTGTGGTGCCCCGAGTTGTGCACCCTCGGGGCGATCTCGTTGACCATGACGTCCCCGCCCTCTACGAACATCTCGATCCCAAAGACGCCCGACCCCTCGAGCGCCCCCATCACGTCGCCTGCCAGGCGCCCTGCCGACTCGGCCACCCCCGGCGGGATCCGGGCGGGGGCGATGGTGGTCCGCAGTATGCCGTCGCCGTGTATGTTCTCGACGGGGGCATAGGATGCCGTCCCGCCGGCGCCGCGCGCGGCGATGACCGATATCTCGGCGTCGAACTTGACGCGCCTCTCTGCCAGGAGCGGCCTGTCCCCAAAGTACTCGAGGGCCGCGCGCGCGTCGTCCTCCGAGCGCACCATGTAGTTGCCCCTGCCGTCGTACCCGCCGCGCCTTGCCTTGACGACCATCGGGAGGCCGAGGCGGCCTGCGGTCCCGCCGACATCTGCCGGATCCACGCCCTCGAACTCCGGGACAGGGATCCGCCTCTCCCTGAGGAACTCCTTTTGGAGCAGCTTGTCCTGGATGGTGCGGAGCGTGCCCGGCGGCGGCTGGACCTCGGCTCGGCGCGAGGCGGCCTCGAGGTGTCCCGGATCCCCCGACTCGATCTCGTACGTGATTATATCGCACTCGGAGGCAAGGCGCATTATCGCCTCGCCGTCATCATATGCTGCCCGGATCTGGCGCGCGCCGGCGAGCGCCGCCGGGCAGCCGTCCCCGGGATCGAGCACCACCACCCCGGAGACCTGGTCGGGCATGCGGGCGGCCGCCTCTGCAAGCATCATGCCAAGCTGCCCCCCTCCTATTATACCGAGGACCCTTGCCACGCGGCGGGCGGGCCGGGCCGGCAATATAGGCATTAGGCATATTTAGATCCCCCGCGCCGCCCCCGGCATGGCGCGCAGGCCGCTTGCCGGGATCATCATGGGGTCATCGTCGGACGGCGCCGTCATGCGCGGGGCCGCCGGCGTTCTTGACGAGCTCGGCGTGCCGCACGAGGACATGATAATATCGGCCCACAGGACGCCTGACCGCATAGGGTGGTACGCGGGGCACGCCGAGAAGGCCGGCATCAGGGTGGTGATAGCCGGCGCGGGCGGCTCTGCCCACCTGCCGGGGATGGTCGCCTCCCACACGGTCCTGCCGGTGGTCGGCGTCCCGATAGTCCCGGCCGGATCACCGCAGAATCCGACCCTCGGATCCGCGCTAGGCGGGCTTGACGCGCTGCTCTCCATGTCAGAGATGCCCTCCGGCACGCCGGTCGCCGTGGTGGGCCCCAACAGGGCCGCCAACGCCGGGCTGCTTGCGGCAAGGATCATCGCTCTCGGCTCGCCGCAGCTGCAGAAAAAGCTGGCCGCCCGGGCCGGCGCGGCCCGCGCAAGGGTCGAGAAGGAGTCGGCCAGGCTGGCAAGGGCCGGCCTCCGGGGCCCCTAGCTGAGCAGCCTAAAGCTGACGCCCTTTGAGCGCAGCGACGCTATCAGCCTCTCTGACTGCTCCCTGCCCTGCGTCTCGAGGTTCAGGGTCACGCCGGCCGAGCCGGCGCTGATGCCGGAGCTGAGCCTGTCGTGGATCACCTCGACGATGTTGGCGCCGCCCGACGTCACCTCGTCGACGATCTCCTTGAACGCGCCCGGCCTGTCCGGCAGCAGCACCGACACCTTTAGGAGGCGGCCCGTGGCGGCAAGCCCCTTGTCGACTATCTGGCCGAGCAGGTACATGTCGATGTTGCCCCCTGCGAGCACGGCGGCCACCTTCTTGCCGGGCGACGGCCTCCTCGATATGAGGTACGC
>UYNY03000080.1:0-1134 GCA_900620265.3 Nitrosopumilaceae archaeon
GGCATAGTCGGCGTCCCCGACGATGTCGACGGGGTTCCGCGAGCTCCCCCAGGGGGGTATCACGGCGTCTATCTTCTTTCGCACCGACGAGATGTCCGCGAGGCCCAGCCCCGCCTTTGAGCACGCGTCGGTCGATATTATGGCCGGGCCCCCCGCGTTGGAGACTATGGCGAGGCCGCCTGACGGGAGCGGCTGCTTTGAGAAGGCCGTCGCATAGTCGAAGAGCTCCTCCATCGTGTCGACCCGGATCGCGCCTGCCTGGCGCAGCAGCGCGTCGTACGCCTCGTCGGATCCCATCAGGGCCCCCGTGTGGGACATGGCCGCCTTTGCTCCCTCGGGGCTGCGCCCGGACTTTAGCACGAGGACGGGCTTGCCCTTCTCGCGCGTGACGCGCCTGCACTCCGCCATGAACCCGGGGCCGTCCCCCATGTCCTCGAGGTACATGACGACGACGCGCGTCCTAGGATGGTCGGCGAGCATGCGCAGCACGTCCACCTCGCTGGTCGAGGCCTTGTTGCCGAGGCTGACGACGGCCGAGAACCCGATCCCCTGGGCGCTCGCGTCCTCGACGAGCGCCGCGCAGATGGCGCCGCTCTGCGAGACGAGCGCTATCGAGCCGGACTTTGGGGTCACCTTTAGGAACGTAGAGTTCATCATGACGGCCGGATCAAGGTTCATCACGCCGAGGCAGTTGGGGCCGACCAGCTCCATCCCGTACTTTGCGGCGATCGCGGCGACCTCCCTCTCGCGGCGCGCCCCCTCCTCGTCGACCTCCTTGAAGCCTGCAGTTATCACGACTGCGCCGCGGACGCCCTTTCTTCCGCACTCCTCGAGGACGGCCGGCACGAGGGTGTTGCGCACCACCACGACTGCCATGTCCACCCCGCCCGGTATGTCAAGGACGCTCCCGTACGCCTTTTTCTTAAAGACCGTCTTGCGGGAGCGGCTCACGGGGTAGACCCTGCCGCGGAACCCGCGCATGATGTTGGAGGTGATGACGGTCCCGACGGCCCCCCTGCGGTCCGACGCGCCTATCACGGCTATGGACCTCGGCGAGAGGACGGGCGAGCCTGCCATGCGCGGGGGCGCCGATCCGTCTCGTAATAAACCCTAGCTGCCCGGTCAGCTGCCCAT
>UYNY03000080.1:1142-3160 GCA_900620265.3 Nitrosopumilaceae archaeon
AGCTGCCCGGTCAGCTGCCCATCATCTTGCCGGCCGGGTTCTCCCCCCTCGGCACCCACCTTATCTCGACGCCGGGCACCTCGGCCATCAGGGACCACGCCTGCCGGGCAAGGTCCCTCAGCTGCCGGCTGTTGATGGCGTACTTGTGGTTGAGCTGGTTTACCGTGACCTGCGAGTCGCTGCATATGACCAGCCCCCTCTGGCCGGCGCGCCCCTCGAGCGCCGCGATGACTGCCAGGTACTCGGCCTGGTTGCTGGTGATGCCCGGCCTCTCCTCGTAGCGCGAGCTGCCGTCCTCCGCATAGTACCCGAACCCGCCCCGGGGCCCGCCCGAGCCGTCCACGTAGATGATCAACGGAAGAGCCCCACCAGCCTGGCGCCGAGGTTGAGCGCCGCAAGGTACGCGGCAGTCGACGCGGCCTGCGATGCAAGCGAGGCCGCTAGCGGGTCGCCGCCCGTACCGAGCAGCAGGTACAGCGAGGACCACCTGCACGCGATGTAGACAAGCTCGGCCGATCCCATCGAGACGGCCAGGCGCCACAGGTCCCGGCGCAGGTCGCGCCGGCCGGCGCCCGCGTACCTGCGCCTGTTCGATATGTAGAACGCGGCCGCGAACACGGAGAGGAACGTCCCATAGTCGACGGCGGATATCAGCGAGGCGGCGCGCCCCGGATCCCCGCCGCCAAGATAGTGCGCCGCGGCGCTCGACGCCGAGATGGACGCGCCCATCCCCACCAGTATGTCCCGGTTGAGCCCGAGCATCCCCATGCGCGCGGGGGCCCGGCGCGCGCCAAATAAACCATGTTCAGTCAAGGGTGATCCTCAGCAGTATCACGAGCCCGGCCAGCTCGGCTATGCCGACCCCCAGCATGTAGGGGAAGATCTCCGGCGAGAAGATGGCCTCTGACGCAAAGTAGGAGAGGGCCCCCATCGCGTTGTGGAGGAGGAGCATGACGCAGACGACGACCATCCCGAGCGGGAGCTGGGCCCGCGCGTGCGCGTACATGCGGCCGAATATGCAGACGAGCACCCCCAGGATCCCCATGTTGGTGATCGAGACTGCCGAGAGGACCAGCTGGTTGGGCTCCATACGGCGGGGCCTGCCCGGGATCCACATATTTGGATTTGTCCAATTTCGGGGGGCGGGGGCCGGGCGGGGGCGGGATACGCCCATACGTATAAAAGCAGGAGGGGGGCGGGCTTGCCAGTGTTAAGGCGAGGCTGCAAGCCGCAGATCGGCACCACGGTGGAGACGGGGCAGACGTTCCCAGAGACCGGGTATTACTCGTACGCAGGCCACAAAGGCGACCACAGCGAGGGGTGCTATGTGTCACCGTATGCCAAGGGCGGCATGCTCTTCAGGAAGGGGAGGAGGGCCCCGGATCTCATATCATGCTCCCACGCAGTCCGTTGGAAACTAGATGCCATCTATTAGCATTTTTAGCCCCGACAAGGTACTATCCGCCATCGACCGGTTACTATCATAATTATCCCTTTCGTGGCGCAATACATGCAGTGAGTGGCGGATCTGTTCAAGGTATTCTGTATAGAATTTGGAGCCATACGCATCCATTACAAGGTTGTTAACGGATTGGAAATTCTCTAGTAGGTTTTCCAGCGATTCGAAGATGGGTGGACGGCTATTTCGTCCGATCATTTCGAACTGCAGGCGCCAGAGATTTTTTAATTCGTGTTTTTTCTCATATTTGTCATGGAATATCTTTAGATAAAACAACCCTAGCGCAATAGTGGCGCTGAGGGATCCCATAAACATGTTGACCTCAAGCACAAATTTTGGTGCCTCGTAGGCAAGCTGTATGAGTGGCAAAACTATGAGTACAAACAGGGTTATCAGGACAAATCGTTTTAACACCAGATACCCCACCAGCATGCTAGGATTGGGAATACGGCCATTAATAAGCTATGCTATGATCCGCGGCGGGAGGGGAGCATGGGGGCTCCACGGCAGGTATCGCCCGCATAACAATGCCGGGGCATCTTATCCATGGTAAAAAAAA
>UYNY03000080.1:3170-27399 GCA_900620265.3 Nitrosopumilaceae archaeon
ATGCTAGGATTGGGAATACGGCCATTAATAAGCTATGCTATGATCCGCGGCGGGAGGGGAGCATGGGGGCTCCACGGCAGGTATCGCCCGCATAACAATGCCGGGGCATCTTATCCATGGTAAAAAAAGATATGCGCGGAGATACCGTGCTCGCCGGGCTCTCCGATAAAAACTGCAAGATCGTCGGATGGTTACTCTCCTACAATTGGTCTCTTGCACTATGCGTCGTTAACAGCGCCACCGTACCCAAGGGCGGGATTCCCCCATTTTGACACCATTCATGCCATCCAGCGGTCTGGACACCTGCCGGGATCGCCGGAATCCGTCCTGAAAACCCAAGACACGGCCTCCGGATCGGCCCACACCTGATTTTCGACAAGCGAGGATATGCCGATGCTCTTTAAGGCGGAGGGCCCGGCCGGATCATGGAGGCCGGGCCGGACCACGGGCGCAGGTTCCAGGGGAGGATCAGGGTAGAGTCGAGCCAGAGGTGCCCGGAGACGGGCCACTACTCGTACGACGGCCACAGGGACGGGGAGGAGGGCTGCTACGTCTCCCCGTACGCCGGGGGCATGCCCTTCAGCAAGGGGCCGAGGGCCCCGAACCTGCTGTCGTGCTCGCACGTGATCTACTGGAAGCTGGATATCATATACTGACGCCCCGCCAAACTATAAAAGGGAACCCCGGGCTGACCCGCGCGTGCTCCAGTACGACGCCCCCCTGTACCGGCCCCCCTCCGAGGCCCGCTCGCTGATATTCCAGGTCACGCTCGGCTGCTCGTTCAACGAGTGCTCGTTCTGCGACATGTACAGGTCAAAAGAGTACGAGGAGAGGCCGTGGGAGGACGTAAAGTCCGAGATAGACCTGATGGCGCGGCACATGGCGGGGGCGCGCCGCGTCTTCCTTGCGGACGGCGACGCGCTGAACCTCGACCCCGAGTACATGTGCAGGATCACGCGGTACATACGCTCGAGGATCCCCTCCGTCGAGAGGATCTCGTGCTATGCGATGCCGTCCAACATACTGCGCAGGACGCCGGAGCAGCTGTCCATGATGAGGGAGGCGGGCCTTGACATGCTGTACCTCGGGATCGAGAGCGGGTCCGACGAGGTGCTCAAAAAGGTGACAAAGGGGGCGGTCGCGGCCACCATCATAAAGTCGGTCAACAAGGCAAAGGCGGCCGGATACCTGATGTCGTGCATGGTGATACTCGGGCTCGGCGGCAGGAGGCTGTCGGGCGACCACGCGGCCGGGACGGCCCGCGTCCTCAGCGAGTGCTCGCCGCACTATGTCGGGGCGCTGACGCTATACCTTGAGAACGGCATCAAGGGCGAGTTCCTCTCAAAGTACGGGGGCGAGTTCGAGCCGGTCAGCGACGAGGAGGCGCTAGCTGAGCTGCGCGCGATCGTGGAGGGGATCAACCCCGACGGGCCCGTCATATTCAGGGCCAACCACGGGTCCAACGCGTACACGATCGGCGGGACGCTGCCGCGCGACAGGGAGGCGATGCTGGAGAGGATAGACGGGATGATGGGGCGGCCCGAGATAGCGCGCCCGCCGGGGCTGAGGGGCTTTTGAGGTCAAAGGCGCAGGTGATAGGGGGCGTGCTGCGCGAGCCGCGCTATGCGCTCGCCGCCGCTCTCGGCGCCGCCGGCACCGGGATCCTCTACTATGTGCTGACGATGCAGCTCCTGCCGCTGCACGCGGCGGCGATGCTGGAGGCCGACCCGATCCGCCTGGTGGCGTCCGTCGGGCTCACGTGCGCAGTCTCGGTGCTGGCGGGGATCAACATCGCGGTCATAATACGCAGGATGAGGACAAGCAGGCGCGCCGGCGGCTCCGCCGTATTCGGGGGCGCCCTTGCCGCGTTCACGCCCGGCTGCCCCGCGTGCACGGCGCCCCTGGCGGTCCTGCTGGGCGCGGCAGGCGGCATCACGCTGCTGCCGCTCGGCGGGCTGGAGCTAAAGCTGGTATCTGCCGCGGCGCTGGCAGGATCACTCTACTGGTCGGCAAGGTCCATGCAGCGCGCCGGCTGCTGCCAGATAACATAGGCGGATCATCCATCCAAGATGGCACGGCAGGACGTACTGGCAGGATGACATAGTACTAGGCGGATCCGCGGCGGATCCTCGCGGCGCATACGACGGCGAGCGCGGGGACGCCTGCGTACATGCCGGCGTTGGCAAGTATCACGGAGATCCCCAGCAGCAGCACCGATGTTTCAGAGTCGGCGTGGTGCATCACGGACAGCGAGTGGACCATCGGGGTGATGGCGAGGCGGACCGCCTCTTTCAGCACGGGGTGCTCGCGCTGCATGTCGGCGACGGCGGGCGAGAACGAGTAATAGATATCGTTGAACCAGCCCATGAACGAGGCGCCGGCCGCGGTCCCTCCAACGAGGCCCTCGCGCAGCTCGCGCAGCCGCTGCACCTCGGCGGCCATCTCGGTCCCGTACGCGGCCGTAGCAATGAGGCAGCCGCCGCCCGTCTCGGACCCGGTCGGGGGCGCCGCCTGCTTGGCGTCAAGTATGGCCTGGTACTCTGTGCTGCCGGCCAGGTCGGCCGAGACGAGCGTGCCTGACTCGAGCACGGTCGCAAAGAGCTTGTTCGTGGCGGGGTCGACCCGGATGGTGAACGGGTTCTCCTGCAGGGCGAACCCGCCGACGTGCTCTAGCGTCGCGGCGTC
Source organism: Nitrosopumilaceae archaeon (assembly GCA_900620265.3). Lineage (GTDB taxonomy): Archaea > Thermoproteota > Nitrososphaeria > Nitrososphaerales > Nitrosopumilaceae > Nitrosopumilus. The sequence continues at coordinate 5,856 of UYNY03000080.1, forward strand.
TATGAACTCGACGCGCCCGGGCGCGCCGGCCCCCGTGACGCCGCTCTCAGGCAGGTATGTAACGTGCAGCAGGCCGTTGCCGTCGAGCGCAAGCGCGTGCGTGGGGCCGTCAAGCTGGATCTTCTTCTCTATCTCCTTGGTGGCGAGGCTGACGGCCGTCACGTGCGGCGAGGCATGGTGGGTCACGAAGAGGCGGTCGTTCACGGTATCCACGACCATCTGGGTGGCGGCGAACCCCGTCTGCAGCGTCTCGACGACAAAGTTGGTCGACAGGTCGATCACCGAGACGCTGCTGGACTCGCGGTTGGAGACGTAGGCGATGGCGCGCGACTCGTCCACCTCGACGAGGAGCGGCGCCTTGCCGACGGGGATCTCGGCCTCGACCTGGCGGGTCTCGGCGTCGATGACCACGAGCGAGTTGACGGTCGTGTGGACCGCGTAGAGCTTTTTGTTGGCGGGGTTGTAGTCGAGGCCGATCGCGTTGGTCGCGAACGTGACGTACTCGCGCTGCCCGTAGGGCTGGTCGGACGTCGAGTATAGCGTGATCTCCGGGTCCCCGATCTCTATCATGCCGAGGGACTCGCCCGTCTCCATGTCGTACACGTAGACGGGGGCCTGCCCGTCGGCGGTCGCATAGATGAGGCCGTCGTCCCCGTTGACCTCGATGACGCTTACCCCGTCGACGGCCTCGATGTTGCGGGTGACGACGCTCGTATCTATGTCTATGACCAGTATCTCCCCGTCGGACGGGTTTGCCACGTAGGCGTTCCCCTCGTGGACCTCTATCCAGAGCGCCGCGCCCCCGACGTCCACCACCGAGACGTGCTCGTCCTGGTCGGCCTGGCCGTACGCCGCGGCCGCCGGCACCAGGAGCGCCAGCAGCAGGATCCTCGCGTCCATCCGGCGGGCCCCCCTAGGTGGGCGCTTTTAAGTCTAACAGGGGGCCGGATGCTCCCCCAGCCGGCGCCTTGCGGCCTCGAGTTCCCCGGGGTTGACGTCTGACCGGGAAGGCCGTCCCGAGGTACTTGGGGGACTCCTCGCGCCTGCCCGGCCCGGCGAGCGCCGTGATGACCCAGAACATGGTGCCGTCGTCAGGCTCAGCCACGGTGCACATGGGGCGCGCTGGGCCGGGCCCGTACTTATCCGTGCCTTGTGATCCTGCCGTGCGGGATCCGTCCCAGGGTCAGGCCGCGTCCTGCGCCGCCAGCCGGCGCCTTGCGGCCTCGAGTTCTTCGGGGTTGGAGTCGAACCGGGAGGACATCACAAGGTACGGGCGCGCCTCCTCGCGCCTGCCCAGCCCGGCGAGCGCCAGTCCGCGGGCCGCGTCAAAATACATCCCCTCGTGCTCGCCCGCAGGGTAATCCCCCGCATAGTCGAGCGCCTCCTCGTACCTGCCCATCGCGGCAAGGATCCGCCCCCTGAACCCGGCGGCAAGGGAATAACTGCCGTTTATCTCAAGGGACCGCTCCGCGCATGCGAGCGCCTCCTCGCGCCTGCCCAGCCCGTACAGCGCGCGAGACTTTGAGAGCCAGGCGGCAGCGCTGTCGGGCCATGCGGCAAGATCCGCCTCTGCAAGATCGAGCGCCTCCTCGTGCCGTCCCAGCTGTGACAGCAGCCTTGAAAGGTACCTCGTCCCGTGGTTGGGCCGCGGGCAGTCAGGCGTCCCCCTCTTTATCCCGTCGTACTTTTTGGGATCCCGTATATAGTCCTCCATGATCGCGATGGACTGCTCGCGCGGGCAGACGTCGCATGACTCGAGGGTATAGGCCACCCCGTCTATGATCTGGTCGACGTTGTAACGTGGGGTGACCTCAAACTGGAACAGGTCCCTCTCAAGCGCCGTGATGACCCAGAACACGGTGCCGTCGTCCAGAGCCGTTATCGTGCTCATGGCTTGCGTTGCTCCTCGCCCGTATTTATCCGTGCCTTGTGATCCTGCCGTGCGGGATCCGTCCCCGGGTCAGGCCGCGCCCTGCACTGTCAGCCTGCGCACGGCATCCTCAAACTCCTCGGGGTTGGTATCGAACTCGGTGGCAGAGTCAAGCACGTCCAGTGCCTCCTCGCGTCTTCCGAGCCCGGCGAGAGCCAGTCCCACGCCTCCCAAAAAGTAACGACTGCGCAGGTCATAGTCCGGATAGCCCGTTGCGTAATCCAGCGCCTCCCTGTACCGCCCCATCCCGGCGAGGATCCGCGCCCTGAACCCGGCGGCAATCATATAGTCGGGGTTTAGCTTGACGGACATGTCAACGGATGCGAGCGCCTCCTCGCGCCTGCCCAGCCCGTACAGCGCGCGCGACTTTGAGAGCCAGGCCGTCTCGCTGTCCGGCCATGCGGCAAGATCCGCCTCTGCAAGGCCTAGCGCCTCTTCGTGCCTCCCAAGCTGTGACAGCAGCCTTGAAAAATATATCGTCCCGTGGTTGGGCCGCGGGCAGTCCGGCGGCCCCCTCTTGATCTCGTCGTACTTTTTGGGATCCCGTATATAGTCCTCCATGATCTGGAGGGACTGCTCGCGCGGGCATATGTCGGATGACTCGAGGGTGTGGGCCAGATCGTCTATCAACCGGTCGGTATTATAGCGCACGAATACCTCAAACTGGGCCAGGTCCCTCTCAAGCGCCGTGATGACCCAGAACACGGTACCGTCGTCCAGAGCCGTTATCGTGCTCATGGCTTGAGTTGCTCCTCGCCCGTATTTATCCGTGCCGGGAAGTATGGCTTCGGCATCACCACCTTGGACGTGCCTGCAATATCGTCCCAGGAACGTACGTACAGGGGGACGTGCAGGTAGTCGGCCAGGCGTCTTGCCACACTTACCACAATGGGGCCCATCTGGAACAGCACCAGGACGGCGACGGGCCCCAGCTGGGTCACCGGCAGCCCCCTGACGGCCCTGACCTCGGACTGGATCCCGTGGGCGACGGGCTTGGGATCATCGATCCCCTCCACATCCGCGTCCGAGGCACCGGTGATGCTGTACGACACCCGGACCACGCCGGCCCTGCGCACGGCTATTGCGTCAAAGATGATGACGATCTTGTTTATCGAGAGGGCGGAGAAGATATTGCACGCTAGCGAGACGAACCGGAAGGCGACGCCGGTCGGGTTGCCCCCGTCCTTTCCCGGTTTACCCCTCCCAAGCGTGCCGTAGCGGATGATGTCCATCGCCTCTCTCGGGCTGATCGCCCTGAAAAAGTGGCTCGTGCCGTCGAACATGCTGATGCACTCCTCGTTGATCCCGGATATCTTGGACTGCAACGAGTCAAGGAGGACTGCTATGGCGGGCAGGAGCAGGGCCGCCTTTCTGACCACCCGCACCGAGGCGGCAGGGCTCTGGGGCCTCTTTGACGTAAGATCCTTGATCATTTCAACGTCCGTCTTTGAGAGATAACCGGCACGTCCCGGGAGCGGCTTTGTCTTGAGCGCCATCCCCAATATGACGTCGATCGCCTCCCCCACCATGCCGGACAGCCTGTTGTACGACCTGCCAGAGTCCAGCAGGCGCTCCGGATCGGGGGTCCACGCGGCGGGCACGGGGGGGCCGGGCGGGGGCGGGTTAAATGGATTGGGATCCGGGCGGGGATCACCGCGGGGGCGCCGGCCGGCGCCCCGCGCGGTCCCAGATGGGCCTGCGGGGATTTGAACCCCGGATCTTCGCCGTGTAAGGGCGACGTCATAACCGAGCTGGACCACGGGCCCGCCGGCGCGCCCGCCCAAATCCATTTAAACCTAGGCGGGGCCCGGGCGCCGTGATGGAACGCCCGAGGCTCACCGTCGCAAAGTTCGGCGGCAGCGCCATCGGGGCCGACGGGGCCCAGATACCGGCGGTCATATCCCGCGCCAGGGAGCTTGCGCGGGGCTCCAAGGTGGTCGCCGTCGTCTCGGCCCCGCTCACCGCCGGCGCCGGCGGGAGGAGGTCCCTCACCGACGTGGTGCTGGAGCAGGGGGCGTCGGCAGAGGCGGGCCGCGGCTGGTCCCTTGATGCCGTCAGGGACGCCTACGGGCGGATCGCCGGCGCGTTCCCGGGGGCCGGCGCGGACGTGGGGGGGCATCTAGAGGAGGCAGGCAGGGCGCTCGACGAGGCGGCGGGCGCCGGGTTTGCAGACGAGGTGCGCGCAAGGGCCCTTGCGTTCTCCGGCGAGATCCCGATGTCCCGTGTCATGGCGGGGATAATGTCGGCCGCGGGGCTGAAATCCGAGGCAGTCCGGCTTGAGGACTGGCCCATAATCACGGACGAGAACACAGAGTCGGCAAACTTTGTCGCGGCAGAGTCAGAGGCCCGGATGGGGCCCGTCCTGGACATGGTATCGAGGCTCGACGTGGTGGTGATAGGGGGGTTCGTCGGGAGGACCGCGGCCGGCGGGATCACGACGTACGAGCGCGGCGGCTCCGACAGGACGGCGGCCGACCTCGGGATACTCTTCAGGAGGTCGTACGAGGCGAGCATCGACTTTGAAAAGGACAGCGCCGTCGCGTCCGCCGACCCAAAGGTGGTCGGCGAGGGGCTGCGGCGCGTCGGCTCGCTCTCGTACAACGAGGCGAGGACGGCCGGCATGTTCGGGATGAAGATACTCGACCCGGTCGCGATAAAGGAGCTTGCCGAGAACGGGGTCGACATGCCGATAACGGTCACCAACATGGGGGACCCGTCAGAGTATACCACCATAACGAGGTCGCCGGGGACGGGCGGCGACCCGATAAAGATGGTCACCGGCAGGGGCAACTGCGCCATACTGCGCGCAGAGACGGGCCCCGCGCGGCGCATGCTCGACTCGCTGGAGAGCGACAGGAGGTACGGCGAGTTCGTGGCGCTCTCCCCGTCGGTGATCGACGGCGCGGAGATGACGAGGCTGCTCTTCCTTGACGGCGACTATGTCAGGAGGAACGAAAAGTACCTGCTCGCGTTCGACCCGCTCGCGTCCATCACGTACGGGCGCGGCGTCGTGACGCTTGTCGGCGACGGCATGTCGCGCGCGCAGCACGTCGCGTCGCGCGCGAGCGCAAGCGTGGGCGGCGCCGGCCTCAACATACTGAACATGGACGCGCAGGAAGAGACGTCCAGGATAATCATCGTGATTGATGACGCGGGCGACGGGGTGGAGAGGGCGGTGCGCGCGGTACACGGCGAGATGATGGGATAAGAAGGCGGACGGCAGGCTTTCGCCTGCACCGCCATCATGGGTTTGTTCTTGGGCCGTTATCTAGAATAGCCCGGCGTTACCCAGAACACGCGTTGGAGTCCCTTGGCGGCCCCCGTATTTAGCCCTGTCGGCGCAATCCACGCCTGCGGGGGGCCCGCCGGGGGCGGGGACCTGCGCCGGCCCGGGCGCGGGCGCCGTCAGGGACGGGGCGCGAGCGCCGCGAGGACGGCGGCCACCAGCGCGTCCCGGATCCCCGGGGGGGACCTGCCGGGATCAGGCGCGGGGCGCCCGGCCGACAGCGACCACGCGAGGGCGCACAGCGCCGCGGCCGGCAGCAGCCAGAGGATCCCGGAGCAGGCGGGATGGCCCTGGTACTGCGCGCATGGCACGGAGGCCAGCGCCGCAGCAGCCGACAGCGCGGACGCGGCCGACGCCGCGGCGAACACGGCGCCCGGCCGGGATGCCGCGCGGGAGGCCAGCTGCCGCAGCGCGCGCGACCACACCCCGCGCCCGGACGTGTCGGCAAGCGCCAGCGCGGCCCACCCGGCCGCCACCGCCGCGGCGCATGCGGCCGCCGTCCTTGCGGCGTCCAGGGCCAGTGGCAGATCCATGGGGCCCCTGCCGGCCAGCCCGGCGGCAAGGTACGCGGCATATGCTACGGCCAGGTGGACCACCCCGGCGGCGGCCGCGGCCCCCGCGGCCCTCAGCACGAGCCCGGATCTAGTACCGCAGGTGCCAAAACGCAACATATGCACCCCGCCACGGAGCTGGCCGCTTATATGCCGCTATCTCCGGGTTGGACTGCCCCAGCTCGCCTGTGTTACCCACTGGGCCAGATTTCACAGCATCAATTATCAAGTCACTGTGCATTGCAAAATCACGAGCAATCTGTATGTCCATATCTGTCACTATCGCGTTCATGTCAGCCGCGGTCAGGTTTGGCACCAGATACAGATCTGCATCCACCGTCACAAACAGACCCATGACATCCAAGGCATGCATGATATCATCCCATTCATACGGGGCATCGCTCTGGACCGCATGAACGGAACCGATTCCAGGCAACGCCGCCATGCATGCGACCACCGCCAATTCCCTCATGCCCCATCCCATCCTCATTACTATTATAGCGCGCCCGTCCGTACCGTATTCGGCGCAAGAGCCTGTAAAAACGTACCACAGGAGACAGTGTCCGGCAGCGCCGGGGCGGAGGCCTGCGCGGGTATCACGCGGCATGTCCGGGAAGGCCGCGCGTGGCCCCGGGCCTGGTGGCCGGGGCGGGTGGCCGGGGCGGGTGGCCGGGGCCCGTCCCCCACCCCCGCGGGGGTCCCGGCGCCCCGGGCGCGGGATCCCGCCCGCGGCGGCGGCATGCCGAATCCGCGATCCCCCGGTACCGGGGGGATCGGGGCCGCCGCGGATCCGCCGCGGGACACGCCCCGTGCGCGGCCCGGACGCCTCAAGCTCTTTAAATGGCCCCCGGGGGGCCGCCGCCCGTGAGACAGACTGGGAAGATCTGGATGGACGGCAGGCTGGTCCCGTTCAGGGACGCCAGGGTGCACGTGCTGACCCACGCGCTCCACTACTCGACGTCCGTCTTTGAGGGGCTGCGGTGCTACAGGGCGCGCGGCGGGCCGGCCGTCTTCAGGATGCGCGAGCACGTCGCGAGGCTCTTCAGGTCGGCCGCGCTCTACTCGATGAGGATGAGATACACGGAGCCGCGCATCGGGCGCGCCATACTAGATACGGTGCGCGCAAACAGGCTGCAGGAGTGCTATATCAGGCCGCTTGCGTACTGCGGGTTCGGCGAGATGGGGCTCACCCCGACAAAGAACAGGGTCGACGTCTCGATCTCGTGCTGGAAGTGGGGCGGCGGCGAGTACTCGGCCGGCAGGTCCAGCGGCGCAAAGTGCCGCGTGTCAAGCTGGCGCAAGATAGGCCCGGGGTCGCAGCCGATGCAGGCAAAGGCCGCCTCCAACTATGGGAACGCGGCGCTCGCGCGCATGGAGGCGCTCCGCGACGGGTACGACGAGGCGATAATGCTAAACGAGATGGGGATGGTCGCCGAGGGGAGCGCGGAGAACGTGTTTGCCGTCCGGGACGGCGCCATCTATACTCCGCCGCTGTCAGCCGGCGGGCTTGACGGGATAACCCGCGACAGCGTGATGGAGATCGCGCTCGCCGACGGGTACGACGTGGCAGAGATGCAGATGTCGCGGGATGACCTCTACTCTGCCGACGAGGTCTTCATGACGGGGACGGCCGCCGAGGTAAGGTCGGTCGCCGAGATCGACGGGATAAAGATAGGGGACGGCAAAGTGGGGCCCGCCACCAAAGGTCTGCAAAAGTCGTTCGCCGATGTGGCCCGCGGCAGGGACGAGAGGTTCTCGGAGTGGCTGACGCCGGTCTGATATGCTGGTTCTGCAGGAGGGGGCGGCACTCGGAGTGCCAGGTGGAGATACCGGTGGAGGGCGGGTCGGACGGGCCGCACGAGTGCTCGTTTGACACGGTGCATAAGAGGTGCGCATGCGACCATGGCCTATGATGCCAGATACTGGGACGGGTATGCCGCCTCCAACGAGGCAAGATATAGCGACGAGTTTGCGGGATTCGTGGCGGGGCTGGCCGGCTCGCTGCGGTGCGGGTCGGTGCTGGAGGCCGGCTGCGGCACCGGGATCGACCTGCGGCGCATAGCGGGCCCGGTGCTGGCAGCCGGGGCGGACCTGAACGCGGTGGCGCTGGGGATGGCGGCCCAGAAGATGCCCACCGGCCTGTACGCCAGGTGCGGCATCGAGCGGCTCCCGTTCGGGGACGCGTCGGTCGACATGGTGTTCACGCACGGGCTGCTCAACCACCTGGACGAGGGGGCGGTCGAGGCGGGGACCGCCGAGCTCTACAGGGTATCCTCCAAGTATGTTGCCAGCTTTGAGGAGTATCTTGCGGACGAGGGGCGGATCGATGACAGGCGGCACGGGCGCAACATGGGCCGCAGGTGGGCGGGCATGGGGGCCCGGATAATAAGCGACGTGCAGATGCACCCTGATATCGACGGGACGCGGTTCACGCTGGCCGCAAAGCGGTAAGGTTTATCAAAAGAGGCGGCGGGGGATGCGGCATGCCGGAGGTGCCGCTGATACGGGTGTTCGCGTACGGGCTGCTGATGGACGCGGGTATCCGCGAGGGGATACTGGGCAGGAAGGCAGTCTGCAGGCCCTCGAGGGTGTCGGGGTACGCCGTCTCGGGGTCCGTCGAGGTCGAGGGGACCGAGTATCCGGCCGCGTCGGCGTCCGACGGGGGCGACCTCGAGGGGGGCATACTAAAGGTGACCCAGGCCGAGCTGGGGCTGCTGGATGACTGGATGCCCGACTCGCTGGATAGGATATCAGTCACGCTCGAGGGGACGTATCCGGCGTGGATGTACGTGCTCGAGGGGCACAGGTAGGACTTCAAGATTTTTTAGTACGCCGGGCGCCACGCCCGGCATGGCGCTGGCAGGGCCGGGGAGGCCCAGGGACGCGGGCGAGGCGTACCGGGCGATCGCCGGGCTCGGCAGGATAATAGCGGGCATGCCGAGGTCCCGGAGGCTGACGGGCCCCATGCTGAGGCGCCGCGACCCAAAGCTGGTAATGTCGCTGGTCACCTCGCTGGGGATGGACATCGGGGTGATAGTAAAGCAGGCGTACGCGCCGAGGGCCAACAGGTTATCGATGATAGTGGAGATCGAGAGGATCAGGCTTGCAAAGAGGCGCCCGCCCGATGCTGCAGAGGTGGACAGGCACTCGAGGTTCCTAGTAGAGTCGTACGAGGCGGAGTTTGGATCCGTGGAGGACCTGCTTGAAAACCTCGGGTACGGCGGCGAGCGCGAGGACGGGGACGACGGGCGGGACCCAGAGGAGGTGATCCGCGGGGCGCTCGCAGGTACCGAGCTGCTCGGCATATTCGAGAGGCTATCTAGCGAGCTGCCAAGGTGCGGCAAGAGGTACGTCAGGGACGCGATTGACGGGCTTGCAGATTAGAGGTACGGCTAGAGGTACGACTCCATGTACCTTATGAACGCGGCCCTCTCGGCGGCGCCGCGCGAGCCGAGCTCTGCATAGATGGCGTCGGACATCCTTGCGACGTTCGAGGCGCGGAGGCGCCCGAGCCTGCGGACGGCCTCTGACATGCGCCCCATGGCAGAGTCCGTGTCTTTTGCGCCGGCCGTGCAGGTGTGGTTCAGCGCGGCCGCCTCGTGCGGGCAGAGCGTGCGGTAGTGGGACTCGTTCATCCGGTGGCCGCAGCTGCACTCGAGCTCCGTGACGTTGACGTGGGCGTTCTCAAACCGCACTATCATGCCGTCGGGGTGCTCCTCCTCCTGCAGCGGCGGGTGCGAGTCGTCAAAGAGCTCGGGGCGCGTGGCCCTGAGCATGTCGTGGTGGTCCTCGTGCACGTCGATGACCTCGGTGGACATGCCCTCGGTGAACGCGGGGCACGACCTTGAGACCTCGCGCAGGAACGCCTCGTAGGCCCTGGTGGCGCGGCGCAGGTCCCTGTCGCCGGCGTGCAGGCGGGCCTCCTCGAGCGATCCGATGGGGAGCGTCATCTTTCGGCGGTCGTGGCAGATCTGGACGGACGCCGTCCCCGCCTCGTGGTCCAGGGAGAGCACCCTTGCCATGCAGCCGGCCTCGTCGCCGTACCTTACGCGGGCGATGGAGCCCTTCCTGCAGGGGAGTATCCCGGCCTCTTTGGCCCAGTCCTGCACCTGCTCGATGTCCGCGAGCAGGACCTGCGGGTCGCGGCACGCCTCGTCCAGGGCGGCGCCGCGCAGCGGCTCGCAGGAGAGCGCGGCGGCCGCGCCGTCCGGCGGGACGGCCTTGCGGAGGGACCTTATCATCGGGGCGGTGACGCGCCCGGCCGCCCTGCAGTAGATGATGCCGCGCCAGGCGCCGCGCCGGTCCCCAAAGTCGGCCGCAAAGTCAAACGGGGGCCCGGCGCCGCCTATCTCGGCGCCGGCGCGGGAGAGGAGGCCGGCCATCCGGGAGGCCCGCTCGCCGGGGTCGGCGGAGCGGATCTCCTGCGCAAAGTCGGCGGGCGCGACCTGCCTGCCGAAGAGCTTTATGTGGCCGGACTCGACGGCCTTCTTGGCCTCGTCCATCGCCTCGAGGTGCTCCCAGATCTCCTCGTCGACGTCGGGCAACGGGGGGGCCCCGGGGCGGGAGGGGATAAATCCGTTGTGAGGGGTCGTGAGGGGTTTTCACGCGTGGGGGCCGGCACATGCTGGGCACCGTTATTAGGGAGCGGGTCACTGGGGGCCCGTTGACGGGAGCGGGATGTGCAGGGGATCCGGCCGCGGCGCGGGGGGCCGCGTAGGGTTGGGCAACCGTATCTACCTTGATTACAACTCGACGACCCCGGTGGATAGGCGGGTGGTCGAGGCGATGATGCCCGCGTTCTCTGAGAACTTTGGCAACCCGTCGAGCGAGAGCCACGACACGGGGCGGGCGGCGCGCGTCATGGTGGACGAGGCCAGGGCCGGGGTGGCCGCGATCGTCAAGAGGGACCCGCAGGACGTCATCTTTACGTCCGGCGCGACGGAGGCCAACAACCTTGCCATCCACGGCATCGCGGCGGGCCTCGGCAGGCCGATGCGCGCGGCCGTAATAAGCACGGAGCACAAGTCGGTGCTAGAGCCGTACCGCGCCCTGGAGCGCGAGGCGGGGGCGGATGTAAGGTACGTCCCCGTGTCAGGGGACGGGCTGCCGGAGACTGACTGGCTGGAGGAGATCCCGGATGGCTCGCTGGACATGGTATCCGTGGCCGCCGCAAACGGGGAGACGGGGGTGATAAACCCGGTAGGGGAGATCGCGGGGGCGGCGCATAGAAAGGGGGCGCTTGTCCACTGTGACGCGACGCAGATCATAGGCAAGTCGGAGTTCAACGCAGGCCTTTTGGAGACTGACATGATCACGTTCAGCAGCCACAAGATCTACGGCCCGAAGGGGTGCGGGGCGCTGGTCGCGGCCAGGGACGTGCGGAGGAGGAGGCTCCGGGGGGTGGTGCACGGGGGCGGCCAGGAGGACGGGCTGCGGAGCGGCACCCTCAACGTGCCGGCGATAGTGGGGTTCGGCGCAGCCTGCAAGATAGCCGTCCCCGAGTCGCCGGGCGAGGCCGGCAGGCAGGGGCGCCTGCGTGATACATTCGAGGATCTCATGATCAGCAAGATCCCGGGCGCGGAGATAAACGGCAGGGGCGCCACGCGCCTGCCCAACACCTCGAACATCCGGATACCGGGGGCCTTTGCGGACGCCGTCATCGCGAACGCGCCGGACGTGGAGATCTCGACGGGGAGCGCCTGCACCTCGTCCACGATGGAGCCGTCCCACGTCCTTGTCGCGATGGGTCTGAACCACGACGCCGCTAACGAGTGCATACGCGTATCCATCGGGAGGCAGACGACCGGGGACGACATCACATCGGCGGCATCCGCGATAGATCGGGCCGCCGCGTTCGTCATCGGCAAGGGGATCTAGGATCCCCGGCGATCCCGCGGCATCAAGTCCGTCGGATCAAGGATCCGGGATCAATACACGGGGATCCGCACAACGGGGCCGCATTGGTAACACCTTTAAGACTAGCCAGCGTGGCATCTGGAATGCACGGGGAGGCAGAAGCGGCGGCAAAACCGCCAAAGACAGGCGTGACGACGCGTGTTAAAAAATTGAAAAAACGCTCCACGGCCGCCAAAGACGGCGTTTTTTCAAAAAAAGCCACGGGGGGCCGCGCGTCGAAAAAGGCGGCCCCGGCGGGCGGGGGAGGGACGGGCGCGGCAAGGCCGAGACGCAGGGCAGGGTTCCGCGTTTCAAAGCTCGTGTCGATACCTCCAAGGCAGTACCCGTCCGCCAACGTCGAGCGCGACAAGATCACGGACTTGGACGACTACCTGCCGGGGGCCACAACGGTCGAGATCGTCGAGCGGTTCTCAACGGGCCTCCGCGGCGGCAAGAGCGGCAGGATGATCTCCGTTACCGGGCCGTACGGATCCGGCAAGTCCACCATGGCGGTGTTCCTAAAGGGGTTGGTGGCGCCCCACAAGAGCGCCGAGTACAAGGCGTCGGCCAAGGTGCTAAGAAAGCACTCCGCGAGCGCAGCCGCCGGCCTCATCTATGCCAGGAAAAAGGCCGGGGCCCACGGCGGGGGGATGATCCGGTGCCCGGTCATGGCACGCCGCGAGCCCATATCGGCCACCATCACGAGGGCCCTGCACAGGGGGGCCGCCGAGAGGTTCGGCAGGTATGAGAAAAAGTTCGAGGGCGCCGACCTGCTGCAGCACGCCGCGGACGGCCTTGAAAAGGGCCTCGTCCTGGAGCCTGCCGAGATAACCCGGATCGTGGACGGCATGTGCAGGGCGGCCCCGGTCATGATAATGATAGACGAGTTCGGCAAGAACATAGACCACTCCGCCGAGGACAACACAAAGGAGGCGGACCTGTTCCTGCTGCAGGAGCTTGCAGAGATGTCAAGGCGCGGCACGGGGGTGCAGCTCTCGATGGTGACGTTCCAGCACATGGCGTTTGAAGAGTACGCTGCCGGGTCCCCGGCGGCGGACAGGAAGGAGTGGGCAAAGATACAGGGAAGGTTCGAGGACGTCTACTTTGCAAACCTTGCGGAACAGACGTGGCAGCTCGTATCCAAGGCAATATGCCAGGGCGGGGACCGGGGAAAGAAAAAGATCCAAGCCTGGGCTGACGGCGAGGCCAAGGCGATGGAAGACTTGGGTATGTACGAGGGGCCCAAAGCCGACCTGATCGCCTCGTGCTATCCGCTGAGCCCGCTTGCGCTAAGGATCCTGCCGGATCTGTGCGCCAAGTACGGGCAGCACGAGAGGACGCTGCTGTCGTTCCTGTCAGACCGCGGCATGAACACCGTGTCCACGTTCATTGCGGAAGGGACGTACGAAAAGGGAAGGCTTCCGTCAGTCGGACTTGACATGCTGTATGACTATTTCATAAAGGACATAAACATGATACACGCCAGCTCTGCCAACATAAGCAGGATGATGGAGATTGCTACAACGATACGGGACGCGCACGGACTTGGCGACGCAGAGACAATGGTGTTAAAGACGATCGGCGTGCTCAATTTGGTCGGGGAATCAGGGCGCGTCAGGGCATCACGGCAACTGCTGGACCACGCCCTGGGAGGCGATGCCGGGGCGGCCATCGAGTCCCTTGAGAAAAAGTCGATCATCACGTACCGCAAGAATCCTGACGAGTACCGCATATGGCGCGGGACCGATGTAGATATTGCAGCAAAGATCGACGCAGCCCTCAAACGCTACAGGGGAGCCAGCCTGACCGCAATGCTGGAGGATGAGATGGAACTGCACCCATGCATTGCGGGTAAACACAGCTATATTACAGGCACCACGCGGTGCTTCAAAAGACAGATTGCCACCGGGAAGACGGACAGGGAGGACTACTATGACGGGATCATAGTATACGATCCGGACGGGGCGGGAAAGGGCATTCCCAAATCGATCGAGGGCCGGCCCGTCATCGTATTTACTCCGGGAGACACGGCGGATCTGCGCAAGGCCGCCATAGAGGCCGCCGCGCTACGCGACATACTGGAGAATGACGAGGAGGTGAAAAACGACCGAGTGGCATCTTCGGAGATACGGGAGAGGATGTGGGATGCAAAGGATCGGCTCAAGCTAGAGTTTATAACCGCCTTTGAGGAACACGGCCAGTGGTACTATTACAAAAACGACAGACAGGTCAAAGGCAGGGATGAAATAGCCCCCCATCTATCTAAGATCTGTGACAGGATGTATAACAAGACACCGATAATTTGGAACGAAATCATAAACAAAAGGGAGCCCAGCCGCCAGGGGATGTCCGGGAAGAGGAGGTTCTTCGAGGCGATGCTGTCCAACACGGACAAGCCGAGGTTCGGCATAGAGGGATACGGGCCGGAACGCCTGATATACGAGTCGACCGTATTCAAGAACAAGATACACACACAGGGCAAGAATGCCGAATGGGGGGTACAGGATCCCACGGGGGACGTGCGCCACGTATGGGACGCCATACTGGAAGTGCTAAAGGGATCCAAAGACAGGGTGCCCCTGAGCGAGATATACGGGGTATGCAAGATGCCGCCCTATGGTATAAGGGAAGGCGTACTGGACGTCTTTGTCATCGCCGTCATCTTTGTCCACCGGGAGAACATCGCGCTATACGAGCACGGCACGTACGTGCCAAAGCTCACCATCGAGGTGGTAGAGAGGATGATGAAGAACGTTGAATTCTTTGATGCAAAGTACTTCAAGCCGACGGAGTCGAGGAGAAAGATGCTGGACGCGGTGGCCGCGTCCCTTGGAACGGAGGACAACAGGAGCGTCATAGGCATAGTCTCGCACCTGGTGCGCCGCCTCAGTCCCCTGCCCGCATACACGAGGAAGACAAAGAACGTCAGCGACGGCGCGCAGGCAGTACGAGAGGCAATCCTGGGGGCCACGGAGCCCGATACGATGCTCTTCAAGTCGCTGCCGGAGGCGGTCGGCATAAGTGTAGGCGGCTCGAGGATCACGGCCGTGGAGATCAGGCGGTTTGCAAGGGGGCTCTCGGACGCGGTCGAGGAGCTCCAGAGCGAGATGCCAAGGACGCTGGCCGAGATCAAGGCCCAGCTGCTGGAGGGCACCGGGATGGCGAGCCGGGGGGACATCTCAAAGGCGGCAGCGGCCATGTCGCCGGCGGTGTCAGACAGGGCCATGAAGGTGTTCCTCACCGCGCTCGCGACCGACGCCCTGGAGAACGACGAGGACTGGATAAACTACGTGGCAATGAGCATAGCGGAGACGACCCCTGCCGAGTGGACGGACAGCCAGAGGGCCATGTTCGGCAACCTGCTGGACGACATGACCGACAGGTTCAGGAACCTGGCGGCGCTCCGATCTTCAAGCGTCTCGGAGGATCTCAGGCGGCCGTCCTTGCGCGTCACGATAACACGTTCCGATGGCAGCGAGCGCCGGAGCCTCGTCATAGAGGATCCGGAACGCGCAAGAAAGATGGAGGGGGTGGCGGACGCGGCCGCAAGGGAGCTCAAAAAGCGCGGCTTTTCGGAGAGGGACATGGACGCGCTGATCGCGGTGCTGGCAAAGAGGGGCGGCAGGCCGCAGGATCGGGGCCGCGCTGGAGGCGGGCCATGACGCGGCAGGTCTGCGGCATCTCGGGCGGCAAGGACTCGAGCGCGCTCGCTATATACATGCGGGACAAGGTGCCCGACATGGAGTACTTTTTCTGCGATACGGGGGCGGAGCTGCCGGAGACGTACAGGTATTTGTCAAAGCTCGAGGTTGTCCTCGGAAAGCCCATCACAAGGCTCAACTCGTCGCGCGGGTTCGACCACTACTTTGAGGTGTTCCGCGGTGCCCTCCCGTCTCCGCAGATGAGGTGGTGCACGACCCTGCTGAAGATAAAGCCACTCGAGGACTGGATAGGGGAAGAGGTAGTCACGTCCTATGTGGCGATACGCGCGGACGAGAGCAACCGCAAGGGGTACGTATCCACAAAGCCCAACATAAAGACAGAGTTCCCGTTCGTGGACGACGGCATCGACCACGCCGGGGTCCTAAGGATACTGGAGGATGCCGGGCTCAACCTGCCGGAGTACTATGAGTGGCGCACCCGGTCCGGATGCTACTTTTGCTTCTTCCAGCGCAAGGCCGAGTGGGTGGGACTGGCCGACAAGCACCCGGACCTCTTCAAGAGGGCCGTCGCCATAGAGCAGAAGGTACTAAAGGACGCGGGGGTGGCCGGGGATGCCGACTTTGGGTCGAGCGCCATGAAGGGAAGGCAGTACACTTGGTCCCAGGGCGAGACGCTGACGGAGCTGCTGGGCAGGCGGGAGGAGATCATGAGAAAGCACGAGGAGAGTCTCAAGAGGGCCCAGAAGAAGAGGTCCAACGTGCCCCTCAGCGAGGTCCTGGCCGACGCCCTGGACGATGACGACGAGGCGACCCCGTGCACGATGTGCCACCTGTGATCCCGTGAATGGGGCGGGTTCCCGATGTGCGGGATCCGTGTATTTCATATAGCGTCGGTTTATAAACAGGCCAATCAGAGGCAGGGCGTGGAATCAGACGGGACACTGGGGAATAGGTTTCTGGAAATCATACAAAAGGGAAAGAAGAACAACGACTACAAATTCGCGCTTGCAAGATTCCTAATAAATTATGATGGAGATGCCCATGTCAAATATGAGACGATCGCTAGAGGTTTTTTCAAGTATTATTATTACCTACACAAGGAAAAGCTCAAGCACGCTCCGGATCCAACTAGCAAGCTCAGAGTAATCCAAGAATTCAAGAAATACATCTCTGATGAAAAATTTCCAAAGTACTACTACGAGGATTTGGATCAGAGGGAGCTAGAAAGTAAAGAAGTTAAAAGTTGTATAAACGGGATTGTTGAAAACGGACTGCATAATGTAATAAGGCGATTTCAGGAGACTGGGAAAGCCAAGCATGGAGAAGTCGTGAACGGGCCATTTTACAGATTTCGTATATCAGATGGCAACCTCGAGCGGCTTGATCTGGAATACGGTATTTTCATAACATCCGATGCTAGAAATTATTTTAAAAGAAACAAGAGAGTAATGGAAAGCACCACCGTATGTGAATGGTCGAGATTTTTGGAAGGATTCAACGTAGGTGTTCCCAATATACTGGAAAAACTTGAAACATTTAGAAAACCTGTTCGAGCATCACTTTACGAATTCAGGATGCCATTGAAAAATGCATTTGGAGTATATGGCGATAACAAACCCCCCATATGCTTTTATTGCGAAGAAGGAATCGACTTGAATAGTGCAAGATTGTCACCAGTCGATCACGTATTTCCCTATGATTTTGTCACTAAAAATGAGCTATGGAACCTGGTCTATGCGTGTCAGAGCTGCAATTCAAGAAAATCAAATCAATGTATCGATAAGACACTAGCGACTGACCTTGTCGACAGAAACCAAAAATGCGTCGATAAGGAGATAAAAAGCTTCAAGACGTCGATTTCTAACATAGGAGGGTTTAGAAAAATGGAGGAGAGGGTCTGGGAGCACTTTGAGGTATTAAAATCACGACGCACTACATGGAGCAGGAAAATAGCAAAAAAGCTAAAAATGAAAGGTCAGGACTCTGCTTGACAAGTTATTTTTGACGCATCTCCCAGCTCCCGGAGATCAGTGCACGTCTACGGGGCCAGCGCAACTCTGGATCTCAGGACATGTCGGATTTAGGGAGATCTGGATGAGACACGTATACCTCTGACGTGTCATTCTAGAACAGCTGACCGGGACAGGCAGGGGATGTGCCGGGTTCAGGAGGGGGAGCTGATGTGGCAGTAGCCGGGCCGGCCGGACCCCAGGGGGTTGGACGCAAGCGAGAAGCCGGGACGTGCTGGATGTGCCGGGTCCGGGGGCAGGGGGTGGATCCGGGTTTATACCAACTCTGGTACAAACAGTTTATACCAATTTTGGGATAAACGCCCGTCTGGTCCTCCAAAACGCCGCCAGAAACGCAGTGCACGTACCCCAGCACAATCTCAGATCCCCGGATCCCCGGATGTGCAGGTGGCCGGGGATGTACCAAAGTTGGTATAATTTTTGTCGGGCCAGCCTGCCCCACCGGCACCCAGTGCACGTCCCCCTGGGCCCTCCGCCATCACGGATCCGGGACGTGCTGGACATCCGGGGCCCGGGACCGGGAGGCGGGCGGGGTTATACCAATCTTGGTACAAGCGGCTTGTACCAATTTTGGTATAAACGCCTGAGCAGGCCTCCGGACGCCGCCTGAAGCGCAGTGCATGTCCCCCCCCCGGGGGGGCATCCCCGGGAGGCATCCCCGGGCCTCTGCCGAGGCGTGGATGTACCAAAGTTGGTATAACTCTTGGGGGCTCCTCAGATCCCGCCAAAATCCAGTGCACGTCCCCCGAACGCCCCGGGAAGGGACGTGCTGGACACTCCGGATCCGACTCCGAGGTGGGGCCGGAAAGTTATACCAAGATTGGTACAAGGCGGGATATACCAGAATTGGTACAAGGCGGGACACGGGGGACATGCTGGATCCCGGCACACCGGATCCGGGATGTATGCCGGAGACGCGTTCGTAGGATCCCTGAGATATATCAAGGGTGGCATAACCATCTCCATCCTCCCAGCTCCCGAGAGCGGTAAATTTAGGGGGTACAGGAAGGGCAGGTCCGAATCCATCTGGCACGAAGATAGGCGATACCAAGGTTGGTACAGTTCTGACAACTCGGATCTTGGAATGTGTATATGAGAAGATCCCAGTTTCGGAGAATCTTCCGATCAGGATCCAAATGATCCACATTCGTTCATACACGCTTCATCAAGACGTTTTCACAGCATAGAATCATTGATAACGTTATTGAATATATTAGAATATGGATCAAGTTTTTGCAGCTCATCGGCACCTATATGATTTTGAGAGCTATAACCATCTAAATTAATCTTGAGAATATTTCCATACTGCTGTAGTACATCAAAAGCTGCCTTGTTAGTGCTACAAATCTCCAATATCTTTAAGACCGGCGGTATCAGAATTGCCGATTTGAATACCAATCTCTTAGTCAGGCTAAAAGGAGTACGTTCTCTCTCAATATTAGTGAGTTGCAGTCGCTTGTTAATTGCATCTTGAAATACCAGATAGTGATCAGATTTTGAGCACATCAGAGCCACAATCATAACAGGTTCGGGAGCAACCTTGACAAATTCTGCAATATCACGATGATGGCTATGTATTCCAATCCATGTTATCAATGTTCGGAGATAATCAGAGTTGGCACGTTCAATTCCATGTAATTTGATTACTTTTTTTAGAATAAAATGATACAAGTTTAACCCAAGTTTTAATTTTCTTGGATTGGGGGGCATTGACTTCACGAAATATTCTACATCATTTTTAAAAACAGAACCACGCATACGTTCTACAAATCTATTCCGATCAACATAAGGTTTTGTAGGAATTGACAGTTTTAACTGGAACATTTTTTCTGTGTGATCCTTTCCAATCCCTTTTGCAGCGTTGTTTCCATACCGAAGTTCCCACGCATTTTCGATTTTCTCCATATCAACCGCGATTACCACGAGAACACGGTCTATTGTAAGGAACCATTTTATACTTTCCAGCATTGTCAGCATAGTATCAGTATCACATCGATCCAGATCATCAATGAACAATATAACATCCTTGTCTATCATTTTTTTCAGTTTATCCCTAAATGTTTCAATCCCTTCATATAACTGGCCAAAGTGATCCTTGGCGTCTCCAAACGTCATGCCAGATACCTTGCGCAATGCCGCATCAAATGCAAACCTTGCTATGGAATTCATAAGTTTCTTGTTTGGGACAAATTTATCACTAATCTTGTACAACAATGATGCAAACACATCTGCACGTTCATATTCCCAGCTGCTAAAATATATAATGATAGGATCATCTTTGGTTCTTTTATCTTCCAAGTTCCTTATCACCTCCTTTAAGAAAGTCGTTTTGCCACTACCCCATTCCCCATTTAGCCCAATCACAAACGGTTTTGGAAGTTCATTGTTGGCAAACAGATCCGCCACTATCTCTGCATGGTCGCTAAATCCGAACTCGAGGTCATCTATAGCTGGCTCGTCTGAAACGAACTTGGACTCTTCCTTTTTACTCACGCGTGATCGATCCTAGCCAAGCATATAACCGTTTATTACATTTATCATACCGGTTCTGTTGGGAATTCGTCAGCTAGGTACGGGCTCCTCGGTCTAGGATGGGGAGGGACCAAACCCGCATATTTTCAACAGAGCCACTACTGCACACAGTAAATCCTTTATATAGTCCAGAATAGTAGAGGTATCATGAGTACGGTCGAGGCGAACGGGAATGACCCGAGTTCTGGGCATGGTGGAAATCAGACTGACCCGCTAGTCGCCCAAATCAGGAGAGTCACTCGAAGAATAACTGATACGATCCATGACGAAATGGGCTTGCGGTGCTATACTAAGTTCAACTTCCTATGGGGGGTTGAGAATCCGGCGGAAGGAGAGAACTCAATACAGACAAAATGTATGCATGCAGATCATATGCCGGACATGGCCGATAAGGAAATTTTAGCCTGTTGTGAACTAAGACTTCCGTCTGGTCCACTAGATTTTGTCTACGCATCATTTAAAATTAACATGGTCAATGGAAGGGTCAAAGAATCAAAGCAGATGGCAGAAAACGTACTTGGTAGGATTTACAAGGAACATATTCCAGAGCCCGTTTATACCAAAGAAGCGGACGGTGGAGAATTGCTTTATAAAGAACTAAAATTGTCAAATTTCACTGATGAAATGTTATCCTAGGCTATGCTTATACTCACAGGCTCGTATCCTAGACGCCTCGTGGACTCGGGTATATCGCCATGTTGGATTCCGGCCGGTAGGCCGGTACGGCACCACCCTACCTGGGGGCGGTCCTAGATGGGCATGTGTCGGACCCCCCGGATCCGGCTTCGGGGGGCTCGGAAAGTTATACCAAGATTGGTACAAGGCGGGATATACCAGAATTGGTACAAGTCCCGGCACGACCGGGGCCGACGGCCTAGCGGGCCCGGCCCCACCCCCCAGGGTGCCCGGGGCGGGGACGTGCTGGATGTCCAGGATCCGGCTCCGGGGCAGGGCTGGAAAGTTATACCAAGATTGATACAAGGCGGGATATACCAGAGTTGGTACAAGGCGGCAGGTCCAGGGGACGTGCCGGGGTCCCGGCACACTGGATCCGGGGACGTGCAGTGGGCCCCCGTTCGGGGGATCCCGTGGCTATACCAATCTTGGTATAACTTTTCCCAGCCCCGCAAGCCCCGCCGAAGCGCAGTGCACGTCCCTTCACAGCCCCGGCGAGGACGTGCTGGACGTCCCGGATCCGACACCAGGGAGGGCCCGGAAAGTTATACCAGGGTTGGTACAAGGCGGGCCGGATATACCAGAATTGGTACAAACCACGTCCTGCAGGGGGGACGTGCTGGACTCCCCGGATCCGGCACCAGAGGGGGCCGGAAGATTATACCAAGATTGGTTCAAGTCCAGGCGTTCGGCACGTTCGGGCGGGCCCCGGATCCGAGCCGGCATGTCTCCGGCGGGCGGTCCCGCCTATCCTGCCAGCATCCCGAGGCTCGCACGCACCCGGCCTATCCTCTCGGACAGGTCCGTCTGCCTCGACTCGAGCATCTCTAGCTCCATCATCAGGGCGGACCTCCTGGACCCGCCGTCGCGGGCCGGGCCGCAGTACCTCTCCCGCTTTCTGCCGTTCTCGACGCGCCAGTGGTAGACATACTCCCTGCCGTTCACTTCCTTGGTCGTTATTCCCATGGCAAGTCGGGGGATAT
>UYNY03000081.1 GCA_900620265.3 Nitrosopumilaceae archaeon
GTGGAAGGACCTCCAGGTCGGGCAGCCCGGACTCTAGCGCCTTGTCATAATGCCACATGGCCTCCGCGTGCCTCTCAAGCCCCGCGATGGCCCGTCCCTTGTAACAGGTGGCCCGGGCATCCCCCGGCCTTGCCTCTAGCGCCCTGTCAAACCATCCCGCCGCCTCCTCGAACTCTTCCTTTTCCACCGCGGCGCGGCCCCTCTCAAGGAACCCGTCATAATCGGGGTTTTCCATCGCCGGGCCGTGCGGCACGGCTTGATTTAGGTCTTTCCAAACATGCACGGCATGGTTTTGCCCGGAGGACATGGGACATACTCCACACTACCATATGCCGACATCTTAGCCGTCTATTTCTCTTACGATACGCATGGATTTTAGTACTTCCTTGCGCAGACGGGTAGCGATTTCGTCTATACCGAGCTCACTCTTATCCGCAGACCCGTAAATTGTGCCTTTTGCATAACCATAGCCTTTTCTATATTCATATCCAATCCGCCAAGTCACCCGATACAAACCGTTAGACGACTGTGCCTCAACATCGATATTTGTGCGCTCACTCAATATGCGGGCCAATTCAGGATCATCGGGAAGAGTAGATATTTCCCATGTGGTAGGCTTGGTGCTTTCTTCCATGGCTTGGCCTCGGATCATTTGAATTTAAAGGTATCCCGATATGTACGTAAGAGGCTCAAATTTTTGGCTCTAGACATGGACGCCGATCATAGGCTCGTGTTGATGCTCGCGTGGTCGATGACAGAGGTGGCAGTCGCCGACCCATATCTTGAGATCTCGGCATACCCGTCGGGGACCGGGGGTGCCGTCCCCTCCGCCCGTATCCGGCTGTAAAAGTAAAACTCGACAAAGTCGCCCTCCTGCACTGGCACCGATATCGTGTCCGTGACGGTCACGGGGGCGTAAGAGAACCGGGCCGTGTGGTAGGATGTCTTGTGGCCGGCGCCCCCCTCGTGGTCCTCGTCCGGCTGGTCGCTAAAGTGGATCCGGGTGGCGGCCTTCCCGCCCACATCCACGGGCTCCCCGTTCACGTACACCTCGATCCAGGTGGTGAGGGGATCCACCGGGGCGGGAGGCGGCGGCGGGGGCGGCCTCAGCTCGTACACGCGCGTGTTCGTGATCTCGGACGTGCCGTGAACGGTGGCCCGGACGTGCGCCTTTGCGTTGCCATCGGCGGCGGCGATCATATAGGTGACGGCGCCGGCAGTCGACTCGATGTCATCCACAAAGCCTCCGGGGTCGTCCCGGGATATGGTGCTGGCGACGGGGTCGGCGATCTTGAGTCCGGTCGCCCCCAACACGTCGGATATCTTCATCCCCGCCGGGATCCCGTTGACGTGAAGGCGCACGTCCCTGTACGGCGGGATGACGGGAAAGTGGATGTCCTCGCCGGACGTGTATCGCCCGTCAAGATACGCAAGATCCAGCCCGCCGATGCCGGCCCCCGTGACATCCACGTCCCCGACGACGGGTATCTTCACGTACGCGTGCACGTTGTACGCGCGGTCCCGCCCCTCTAGCTGGATTACCTGCGCGTTCACATGATCAAAGGCAACAGTCCCCGGATCCGTGCCGACGTGTGACAGCGAGCCGCCGTACAGGTACAGCGTGCCGCCGATCCCCTGCGGCCCGTATCCTGGCTGCACGGGGACGCTTATCCGGCCGTCCGCGGACGTGATGCCAGAGGCGGCGGTCCTGCCGTCCTTTTCAAGCCGGTAGCCGGTGTCAGGCGGCAGGTGGGCCGCCTCAAAGAACTGGCGGCTGCCTAGCGCGGATCCCGCCAAGTATGATGTGCCGCCCACCGAGTCGACCACCAGGTATGACGTGCCCTTTGGCATCGCGATCCCCTCCTCGAACGCGCCGGACAGCGAGCGGTGTACCTGCACCGGTAGCGTGTCATAGATCTTGTAGTCATAGTCGGCTACGCGGTTATAGTTCACCGAGAGCAGGGCGGCCCCGCGCCTTGCTATCTCGTGTATCGGCATCGTGGCAGGGT
>UYNY03000082.1:0-9999 GCA_900620265.3 Nitrosopumilaceae archaeon
GTCGGGGACGTGCCGAGGACGGTCACGACCGGCGGCGCGTCGTCCGGCGGCGTGTCACCGCGGACTGCCACCACCGTCCTCGTCGACGTGCCGGTGTTGCCCACGTCGTCGGTGCACGTGTACGTGACCGTGCCGGACCCGGGGAAGAGCGTCAGCCCCTGGAGCTCGGGGCTTATCGAGGCGTCCCACGACATGCCCCTCTCGACGCAGTATGCGCCGCGCTCGCTGTACGGCGTGTCGGCCCGGACATAGCTGCGCTCGCCGCCGTACCGGACTATCCGCGGGGGATCAAAGTCGTCCACCACGACCGCCCTGCCGCCGGCCGACGTCACAAAGCCGGCATCATCCGAGCACGTATAGACCACCGGATACGAGCCGGTCGCGTTGATGTCCACCTCCGACGTGTCGGCCGCAAGCGCGGGCCGGGCCGTCACGTCGTCAGAGCAGGTCGCCTGCCGCAGGTCGTCCACGATGGGCCCGTCGGTCCTGATCCGCAGGTCCCCGAGCACCGTAATCACGGGGGCGCGCCGGTCCAGCGAGGTGTCCTCGACCACGCGGATCGTCGCGGTGTACGTGTCGCTGGACTCGGAGAGCTCGCAGCTGTACCTTATCTCATAGTCGCCGAGGACCGACGTGTCGACCAGCCTCCCAATGTCCCGCACGTTCTCCGCCATGGATCCGGCCGCCACGCCGTCGATGCTGAGCAGCTCCACGTCAAAGTCATAGATCTCCACGTACAGCTCGCTGTGCAGGCAGAGGATGGGGTACGGGACGAGCTCCTCCCCGAGCACCACCTTTTGCGCGGGGAGGTTCTTCGGATAGATCCTCGGGGGCGTCTCGGCCTCCGGGACGTCCGGCCCGCGCACCACGGTCATGGTATCGTTGACGGTGTTGCCCGACGGGTCGGTGCAGACATAGGTGACATCGTACCTGCCGTTCTCGTCGCCGAGCCCCTCGTAGGTGGGCTCAAACGTGCCCTCGACGCGGTCGTCCCGGCAGTACGGCGAGGCAAGCTCGTGGGGCGGGTCCGGCACGCCGTCCTCGTCGCTGCCGATATAGTAGACCCGGGAGGGCAGCCGTATCTCCGGCGGGGTCGTGTCGCCCGGAAAGGTCACCACCCTCTCAAAGGTCTCCTCGTCCCCGGTGCCCGCAAAGCACGTGTACTGGGCCGTTATCACCGCGGGGACATCAGAGGTGATCCCGTGGACGTTGCCCCTGTAGGCGGTCCCGGGGAACGCCTGGCGGGACGGCTCTATCTCTAGTATCGAGGTGGCGTTTCGTATGACCGTGTCGGGATCCATATACGTGGTGGCGCCTGCCTCCGTGGTGGCGCATACAGGCGATACTGCGCTGTACGTACTGCCGGGCAGGAGGGTCGGGTCCGCGCCCTGCGGCCTGAGCATCTCTAGCATGACGGGAACGGTCGTGTCGACCTCCACGATGACCGTCCGCACGTTGTTCACCGCCGGGGCGGCCGTGCCCTGCTGGTTGGTGCAAGAGTAGGTGATCAAATACGTGCCGAGCACCGACGTGTCGACGTTGTTCCTGTCCTGGCCGCCGAACGTGATGGACCTGTCCATCATGTCGATCCTCTTGTTGGCAGAGTCAAAGCAGTGGTCGCCGGGGTCGACGTACGGCGTCCCCTGCACAAGGCGCGTCGTGGCGGGATCCACGACCCGGATCTGCGGGATGGAGCCGTCGGCAAACCTCCCGGGGATGACACGGACGGTCCGGGTGGTGGTCGCCGTGTTCTCGCTGCGGTCGGTGCACGAGATCTGCACGGTATAGGCGTCCACCACAGTATGGTTGACGTCCGTGGCGTCCACGAGGGGGTCCAGCTCGCCGTCGACTGCGTCGATGCAGGTGGCCCCCGCGTCCTCGTACCCGGAGCCGACCGGGACGTATACCTCCTCGTACCCGTTGCGCAGAAGGACCGGCGGCGTCCTGTCCGCGGTGACACGGACGGTCTTTGGCAGGGTGGCCGTGTTGCCGCTGTCGTCGGTGCACCTGTAGGTTACGGTATACCTGGCCGGCACGTCCGTGTTCGGATCCCCGGTGATCATGATCCGCGAGTCAAGCCGGCCGTCTATGGCGTCAAAGCAGGTCGCCTTGCTGTGCACGTACTCGTCCCCGGCGTACACCAGCTCGTACGTGCCGCCCGCTATCGTGATCTCGGGGGCGACATAGTCCCCGTGCAGGACCAGCACCTCCCTATAGTCCCTGACGGGGCCGTTGTTCGCCTCGTCGTTGCAGACATAGTTTATCCGCTGGCGCCCCGCCGCCCCCGTGTCTATGACGTCGGTGGTGGTGGCAGCATACGTGCCGTCCACGTTGTCGGTGCAGACCGCGCCCGGGTCGGCGTACGCCGCCCCCACCGTGGTCGTGTCCGTCCTGTTGCCCGTGATGGTGAGCACCGGGGGCAGGTTGTCTGACACCTGGACCACGCGCGCCACCTGGGCTATCTGGCCGGCAGGATCCTCACAGACATACCGCAGGGTGTAGGTGCCGTCAAAGTTGGTCAGCACCCGCCCGAACCTCTCGACGGGCAGCTCGCCAAAGTTGTTCGTGCAGGTGGCCCCCACCCCGTCGTCGTATACGGTGTTGGCGTTGATGCGCACCTGCGGATCCCCGACGAGCTCTATCCGCGGGGCCGCATACACGTTGACGTCCTTGTCGCGGGAGCCCTCGGACAGGTCGGACACCTGGCCGTCGATGTTGGTGCACTGGTAGACGATCTTGTACTGGCCGGGCGCCGATATGCCGGACGTGCCGTCGACGGCCTCGGTCATGTGGCCGCCGATGACGCGCACGTCGCGGTCGCCGTTGGGATAGAACCTTACCTCGGCCGAGAGCAGGTACCCCGAGGCGGTTATGGGAAGCTGTGGGCGGAACTCCCCGACACCCTGGCCCAGGAAGTGCGCCCCCGTGGTGCACGAGACCGACGCATCGACGAACGGCCTTCCCGCCGGGACGTGCTCCACCAAGTTGCCGACCACTATGGTCGGCGGAAGCAGGCCGACAAAGCTCCTGACTCCATTATAAAAGTCGGCGATTATATACCTGTAGGCGGTCGCCGTGTTGCCGACGGTGTCAGAGCACGTGTACGTTATCAGCCGGACAAAGCCGTCCGTGCTATTTGCCTTCACCTCGAGCTCGCCGTCGACGGCGTCAAAGCAGGTCGCCCCCTCGTCCACGTACAGGTTGTTGTCGCTCTGGACAGGATTCACCGCTCCCGGGGTCGCATCAAACCTGCCCACTATGATCGCGCTGGATCCGTTGAGGGTGATCACCGGCGCGACGCCGTCCCTGACCACCCTTACCACCAGCGTCCTTTGGTCCGCCTGGTTGCCCGACGTGTCCGTACAGTCGTAGGTGATCGTATACTCGCCGAGCCTCGTGATATCCACCGTGTCGCCACCCGGGACGACCCGCAGCGGCCCGTCCACGTCGTCGGTGCAGGTAGGGTCGTTGGCAACAAAGGTGGTGTTGGCCACCACCGAGAGCACGGCCGGGTTCCTGGTGTCGATCACGGGCTTTACAATGTCCCTCGGCCTGACCACCACGACTGCAGTATCGGTGGCAAAGTTGCCCGCCCGGTCCGTGCACGTGTACGTGATGTCAGTCGACCGGGCCGTGTCGGTGGGGACGGTCGCGGGGTCGGCCACCGGCGTTATCTCCCCGTCCAGGTTGTCGATGCAGGTGACCCCGTCCAGCACGTCAAACGGGTCGCCCAGAAACGCGACCTTTCTCTTGTCCCCGATGTCAAGGTCCGGGATCGTGATATCTAGCACCAGCACGACCCTGATGACGCTCGTGCCCTGCCCCGCCCCGTCCACGCACGAGTAGACACGCTCGTACCTGCCGGCCGTGTCGCCGTCGATGGTCCCGTTCACCGTGACCGGCAGGGACCCGAACGCGTTCGAGCAGGCGGCGCCGACCACCCTGCCGTTTATCACGTCGGCAAAGGTCTGCCCCTGGGGCAGCTGCGTGACCGCAAGCCCGCGGAGCGTAATCACCGGGGGATCTGCCACCTGGACGGTCCTCGTGTTGGCCGCGCGCCGGTCGTCGCTGGCCCGGTTGCCCGACGCGTCGGTACAGTCGTAGGTGATCACATACTCTGCCACATGGTCCACGTCGACTGACGTCCTGCCGCCGGGGCCGGCCACCACCGCGTCCACCTCGTCTATCACCCCGCCGGGGTCGTCCTCGCAGGCCGCCCCCGGATCCTCGAACGGCAGCCCCGCCGCGTGCACCAGCGGGTCGGCCCCGGTCACGGAGACCAGTGGCGGCACGACGTCGGCCGGGTGCGAGGCCCGCACGTCGACCAGCCTGGTCTTTGAGGCGCTGTTGCCCGCCACGTCCTCGCACGTATAGTTGACCTTGTACGTGCCGGCGGTGTTGACATCGACCATGTCGAGCCCGGACGTGACGGGATCAAACTCGCCGTCCATGGTATCAACGCACCTTGCGCCGGCGTCCTGGTAGGGCTGCCGCAGCACGTGCTGCACGGTCGCCGGCCCCCTGCGCACCACCTCTGGCGCAAAGCCGTCCCCCACCACCGTCACCAGCCGGGTGGCCGGCACGGCGCTGTTGCCGGCGGCATCGGTGCAGGTATACAGGATGGTGTACGGCCCGAGCTCCGCCCCGTGCGCGCCCGATACCATGGCATCCCGCGGGTCATCCACGTCGTCGGTGCAGGAGGCCCCCGGGTCGGCATACGTCGAGCCGGTCTGCACCCTTACGGATGCAGGCCCCCGCAGCGTGATCAGCGGCGGCGTCCCGTCGCCGACTATCACGTGGCGCACCGCCGTCCCCGTGTTCCCGTCGCTGTCGGTGCACGAATAGTCGATGGTATAGTTGCCAAACTCGATCACGTCCACCACCTCGGGGTTTGACGTGATCTCCTCTATCACCCCGTCGGAAATGTCGTTGCAGGAGGCCCCCGGGTCCTCGAACGGGACGCCGCGCGCGGCAGGGTACGTCATGTTGCCGACCAGCGTGATGACCGGCGGCAGGCCGTCGGACACGCGGATCGTCCTCGAGACGGAGTCAGACCCCTCCGCCGACGTGCACGTATACGTCACGACGTACGCGCCGCGCGCAGTCCCGTCAAACGGCGGGACCGACGACCTTGACGTCTCCCTTGATGAGGCGCCGCTGGGGAACGTGCACGTGGCCCCCGGGTCCTCATAGTACCCCTCCTGCCCCGGCAGCGAGGCCGTCCTGTGGGTCACGTCCTCCTCGCCGTTCAGTATCGCGACGGGCCTGTCCGACGGCACCACCCTGACGACCCTGTGCGCGTAGACCGTGTTGTCGTGCCTGTCGGTGCAAGAGTACTCTACCCCGTACAGCCCCAGGTTCTCATCATCCACGCTGCTGTGGCCCTCGACCCGGATCAGCCCGTCGCCCTCGTCGGTGCAGGACGCCCCCGGGTCGGCGAACGGCTCGCCGATGGGGTGCAGTATGGAGTCCTCGCCCCGGAGGATCATCGACGGGCTGTTGCGGCCGCCGTCCTCACGGGACCCCTGGAGGTGGTTGACGTAGACGGAGATCGTGGCCGTGTTGCCGGCCTGGTCGGTGCACGTGTGCACCAGGACATAGTCGAGGTGCCGGTTCATGTTCGGCACCAGATAGTCCTCCTCGAACAGCAGCTTGAAGAACGAGCCCGTGTAGACGAACGTGTGCGTGGTCACCTGCGATATGTCGTGGCTCGTCGCGTCGGTGCACGTCGGCGGCGGCGAGAGCGGCGGGACGCCGTCGTCCCAGCGGTAGTTCTGCGTCACCGCCATCGTGCCGCCCGGCGTTATGGCAGGCGGGACGGTATCTGCGGCGAACGACTGGGCGACGATGACGGTCCGCGACTCTGACGCCCTGTTGTCAGCAGAGTCCCCGCAAGAGTACTCTATCGAGTAGGTGCCCGCCGTGCCGGTCGTGACGTTCCCGCGCGTGGTGACGGGCAGCACGCCCTCCTCGGGGTCGATGCACGAGGCCGACCTGTCGGCATACGGCTCGCCTAGCGTGTGCAGGACCCGCGAGAACCCCCTGATCGTGATCTCGGGCATCCCGGTGTCCGACGGGGGCACCACCACGGAGCGCGCCGCCGTGGCGGGCGCGTTGCCCGCCTCGTCCGTGCACGTGTACGAGCGCAGGTACGCGCCGGGCACGGCCGTGTCGACCGTGCCGGCCGCCCGCGCGTCATACACCCCGTCGCGGTCGTCGGAGCACTTTGCGCCAAAGTCGCGGTACGGCTCCCCGGTCTCGCCGGGGGCGACCGCGTCGACGCCCGTCCCCGCCACCAGCCATATCGCCGGCCTCCCGAGGTCGGCCGCGGGCCGCTCGGCCGGCTCCACGCGCACGAGGCGCTCCGTGATCCCGCGCGCCGCGTTGCCCGCAGAGTCGGTGCAGGTATACCGGATGGTATACGTGCCCGGCGTCGTCGGGTCCACGACCTCGTGGGTGGCAAACGCCCTCGCGCCGGTGGAGCCGGTATACTGGACCTGCACGAGCGGCCGCAGCGCCCCGTCCTGCCGGTCGGTGCATGTGGCGCCCTGGTCGTGGTACGGCCTGTACTGCCGTATGTCCACCAGGCGGTCGCCCACGAGCCTCAGCACCGGCGGGTCAAAGTCTGCCGGCTTTGTATCAGAGACGGTGACCGTGCGCGTCGCGGACCTGTCGCCTAGCGGGCATGTGTACGTTATCTCGTACCTGCCGGGAACGGCGTCGTCCACCTCGCCCTCGGCCGATGCCACGCGCGGCTCGTCAAGCCTGCCGATGCACGTGGCGCCGGGATCGGTATAGACGGCGCCGGTCCGGTGGTGCGCCCTCTCGTACCCGTGCAGGTACACAATGTCAGGGAACGCGGCCGCCCTGTCGACCACGTTGATCGTCCGGTATACCGTGTCGGTGCTATCACCGGTGCCGCAGACGTACGCCACGTCCCTGGTGCCGGACGCGGTCGTATCGGGCGTTATGGCAGGCGCCGCCTCGACGCCGTCGTCGGAGACGCACGTGGCGCCCGGGTCGGGGAACCTCTCGCCTGGCAGCACGGATATTGACGGCTCGCCGTCAAGGCGCGCAAGCGGCCTTTCGGCGTCCTCCGCCGGCCTTGCGGCCGCCGTGACCGTGACGGTGCGCGAGATGGTCCCGGTGTTGCCCGCCTGGTCCGTGCAGGAGTAGGTGATCTCGTACGTGCCGGGCATGGTGGTGTCCGTGATGTTCCTAGGCGCGAACGAGCCGCCGATCATGACGGACTCTGAGACGTGGTATATCTGGCCGTTCACATCGTCGGTGCAGGTGGCGCCGCCCTCGTACCGCGACCACTGGGGGACAGTGTCAGTCGCGTTGACAAGCTCCAGCTTGGGCGGCGTGGTGTCAGGCTCGAAGGAGTCTGCCACCACCACGTCGCGCGATATCTCGGCCGCGTTGCCGGCAAAGTCCGCGCACGTGTACCGGACGACATGGGTCCCGGTCGTGGAGTCATCGAGCCCCGAGGAGGATACGGGCTCGGGCCCGGTGGTGCCGTCCACGCAGGAGGCCACGGGGTCCCGGAAGGGCTCGCCCCTGACGTGCCTCATGGTCTCGTACCCGTGCAGCCCCATCACGGGGGGCTTCCCGTCGTCGACGCGGGCCACGACGGTGTACTGCTTGTTGTCGCGCAGGCCCTGATAGTTGCAGGTGACGGTCAGCGGGCTAGTGCCCGGATGCGTGGCGTTGATCCACACGTTGGTGTCGGCGGGGTGGTCGATAATGAGAAAGCGGCCCGGGTTCGGCTTTACGCTTGTGAACAGCTGGATGTTTTCAATAAACCCGCCGTTGACGGAGATGTAGTGCGCATCAAAGCGGACGGGCCAGGTTATGCCGTCCCCGCGCTCGCACGTGACCGGGGGCAGCTCCAGGGCGACCCCGACCACCAGCTCTATCGTTCTCGGCACGTCCCAATCGTGCGTCGTGTGCTCTGCTAGCGTAAACCCGAGGGGCCTGTAGCTTGATATCGAGTTCCCGTGGGAGTCGGTGCACGCGTACCCTGCAACGTCGTCAGTAAAGGCGGGGTTTCCGGGATCCGGTATGCTGTAGATCGGCCCCGCGACGGCCGGGAACTCGCCGTCGTGCTCGTCGACGCAGATCTCCTCGGGGAAGGGATCACCGAGATCCCAGGTGACCCCGCCGCCAGATAGGAAGCTCTGCAGCGCGTCATCCGTAAAGTCCCCCCTTTTAAACGCCGGCGGGTCGAGCTTGTACGTCACGTCCTCGGACAGCACGCACTGCGACTTGCGCGGGTTGACAAAGTACCTCTCATTGGTGATCACCGTCTGCACATTGTCCACGATATCCACGATATACTCGGACCCGTCCGTCCTCAGCGCCGCCGGCCCCCTGAACGAGTCGAACTCCTTGTACTCCTCGAACGTGATCCCCGCGTTCGGTATCACCCTGATGAACGAGCTGTCCCCATAGTTGGACGAGGACCTCATATACACCGCCCGCGCCGTGAAGGAGTCGGCCACCGGGTCGTCGGATATGTCGTTGACCAGCGCAGGCGGGACGGCGACCATCGCGTCCGGCTCGTTGGGGTCGAGCTCGTACTCATAGTTGAAGACCTGGGCGGAGCGCCCCGTCATGGACGACCTCACCTCGTAGTAGGACGGCAGCACGCTGTCAGGCTCGTGCTCTATCCAGAGGTACCCGCCGGGCAGCCGCGTCACCTCGAGCCCGTCGGCGTAGGCGACCCGTCCCTCGGCGAACCGGTTGTTCAGGTCGCACCGCGGGATGTCCGTCGGCACGCAGAGCTGCGACCTTGACGTCCCGCACGAGGCGGCGGTCCCGGACAGCCCCTCCACGCCACCGCCGGGGATCACGGTCACTATCCTCTCAAGGGACGCGGACGTGTCGCCGGACCTGCACGTGTAACCCACGAGGTACAGGCGGGGCTGGTCCCCCACGGTATTGCCCCCGACGGTCGCGCGCCCGGTCACCACCCCGTTCTCTATGCAGCTTGCCCCCTGCTCGACGTACGCGCCGGGCGTGACCACCACGTGCGCCGGCCCGTCAAGGGACACCAGCAGCTCGGCGTGCGCGGGCGCGGCCACCCCTACAGCTGACGCTAGGACGACGGCCAGCAGTACCGACAGATTCATTCCAGGCCCCGCTACGGGCCCACCCCCCCTTGACGCCACGGGGTGCCGCCATGACGCATCGCGGCGACCCGGTACCACGACCATAAAAGGGGATCCCCGGGTGCCGCTGATCGCGGCGGTCCTGAATATAAAGGGGGGGCGCCGCAAGGTACATTTGGGCGGATCCGGCGTGGGGGATCATGGCAGAAGAGCGGGGCGGCGGGCCGAGCGGGGAAGGGCCGCCCGGGGACGGCAGGTACCGTGGGGAGGCGGCCGGCGCGGAGCTGCTCGAGGACGAGGGGTTCATGGCCGAGGAGGGCGGCAGGTACCGCGAGATGGTCGAGATGGAGGACGAGGCGCGCAAGATCGTATCTGACATGGTGATCGTCTTAAAGGAGTGGCGCAAGCGCGGTGGCGGCCCGTCAATGCAGGTGATCCAGCTGGTCGAGTCGCTCCCGGAGGAAAAGCCGCGGCGGCAGGAGGCGGCCGTCCGCGCGCTCGAGGACGCCGCCAGAACCTCGCCATCCATAGCGGAAAAGATGGAGAGGCTCAAGTCCGTGCTGGCAAGGTTCGGGGAAAAGTGCGGCGGCATGTCGCGCGCCGCCCTCTTCATATCAAGGGCGATTGGCGCAAGCGATGCGCGCAAGCTCGGCATGCACAGCAGGCTCGGCGAGGGGGACCCGGAGATCGGCGGCGGCAACCCGACGGGCGAAAAGTTCCAGTTCACGTCCATGACGTACAACGTCATATCCGCGCTCTTGTTCAACAAGATCGTGCTGGTCTTTGACGCGGACGCCGTGCGCGCGGCGGGGATCATGCTGGTGCTCTACTCGCTGCGCGGTATGACGGACGCAGAGGTGGAGGGTATCGACGTGCCAAAGCCCAT
>UYNY03000082.1:10009-15802 GCA_900620265.3 Nitrosopumilaceae archaeon
GGGCGCTACAGGATCGAGAGCATAATGCGCGGCATCGCGAGATCGTGCGACCGCAACGGCTCGTACGACGGCGCGCAGGCGGCCCGGCTGATGCGGGACTATATCGGGGATCCTAGAAAATACGCCGCGATGAGATATGGCACTCCGGGCGACCCGAGCACCGACTTTGGCACGGTGTTCACGTCGCGCCTGGTATCCCAGATGGGCAGGCATGCCGAGGCGTTGGAGCTGGTCGAGGGGGACATTGCAAGGAATCCTGACGGCCCACAGTCGTGGCTCTCAAAGGCGCACATACTGCACGGGCTCGGCAGGCTGGACGAGGCGCTAGAGTGCGCCGAGAGGTCCCTCAAGATAAGGCCCGGCAACTTTGTCGCGGCGGGGTTCAGGGCGAGGATCCTGGCGGGCCTCGGCAGGTACGAGGAGGCCCTTGGCTGCGCGGACGGGTGCACACACTTTGAGGACCACCACTTTATAGCCGCCCGTGGGCTGGCCCTTGCGGGGCTCGGGGACCATGCAAAGGCCATGGCATACCTTGAAGTGGCGGCGGATATTGATGCCAACCCGCAAGAGTTCGAGGATGCCAGGCAGGCCGTCATCGAGGCGGCGGGAATAGAAGTGCCGGCCCGAGGCAGGTGAGGGGCGGGCCGCGCCCGGCTTTGCAGGGCTGGGACGTCCCGCAGGAGGCGGCGTCCCTGACAGGCAGTCCACGCATGGCCCGGGCGTTTCGTCCCGCAGGGGGCGGGGTCACGGGCGTCCGGCTGTGAGTGATCGGGGCGTCCCGCCCCCGGCAGGGTGCCGTGGGACACCGCCCGTGGGGAGGGGCGATCAGGGGCCTGATCCGGGCAAGGTACATTTAGGCCGGGGGGCGGATCCGGCCCCATGGTAATCCGGCGATCAGGTCCAGAGGGGGGCAGCGGGGCCGCGCCCGTGATCGCGGGCCGGATCGCGGCAGGCCGGTCCGTGCAGATCGCCATGTTGCTGCCGGGGGACAGGCCGCGATGCCGGGAGGCCGTCCAAGTGCCCGAGGACGCCGCGCGCACGTCGCCTGCCATAGCAGGGATGATGGAGAGGCCCAAGTCCGTGCTGGCAAGGTTCGGGGAAAAGTGCGGCGGCATGTCGCGCGCCGCCCTCTTCATATCAAGGGCGATTGGCGCAAGCGAGGCGGGCAAGCTCGGCATGCACAACAGGCTCGGGGAGGGCGAACCGGAGATCGGCGGCGGCAACCCCACGGGGAAAAAGTTCTCGTTTGTGTCAATGACATTCAACGCCGTGTCGGCCCTGCCGTTCAACGAGCTCGTGCTCATCTTTAACGCGGACGCGGTGCGCGCGGCAGGGATCATGCTGGTGATCTACGCGCTCCTCGGCAGGACCGACGCGCTGGTGGAGGGGATCGGCGTCCCAAAGCCCATCCACTACATGCACGAGCTGGAGGCAAGGCTGAAGCTCCGCATACTGCTGATGGCGCTGAGGCCGGTCGCCGTCATGGTAATGTCCGACAGGGGCGACGAGGTGATCAGGAGCGCGAAGGGGATGGCGGGGCGCATAGGCGTGCCCCTGATCATCCGGAACAGGAGGAGGCTAGTGCGCATAACGGGGGTCGACCTGTGGCAATGATGTCCGATACCGACGTGCGCAAGGACCGGCCGGTGCAGAAGTATGCATCCGAGTTGCACGATTCCGCCATATACGACGTACTCCACAGGCTGGAGGACGAGCTCTCCACTCATGCCGGACTCGGGCGCTACAAGATCAACAGCATAATCACGGGTATAGCTGACGCGTACGAGTACTGGGACTCGCACGACAGCGCCCAGACGGTCCCGCTGATGTGGGACTATATCAAGGACCCCAGGAAATACGCGGCGGTAAAGAGCTGCGCGCCGGACGACCCTAGCCTTGACATCGGCACGGTGTACACGTCGCGCCTGCTATCCCAGACGGGCAGGTTCGAGGAGGCCCTCGAGCTTGCCGAGGAGGATCTTTCAAAGTGGCCGGACAAGGCCGGGCCATGGCTATCAAAGGCGTGCGCGCTCCACGGGCTCGGCAGGCCGGACGAGGCGCTAGGGTGCGCGGAGAGGGCGCTGGAGCTAAGGCCCGAGAACGCCACCGCGGCCGGGCTAAGGGCGAGGATCCTTGCAGGCATGGGAAGGTACGAGGAGGCGCTAGAGTACGCAAGGGAGTACCCGCACTTTAAAAAGCGCCACTTTGTCGCGGCCATGGGGCTGGCCCTCGGCGGGCTCGGTGGCTATAGGGAGGCGCTGGTATACCTTGACGTCGCGATAAGCGAGGGTGCCAACACGGGGGATCTCGAGGAGGCGAGGCTGGCCGTCATCGAGGCGGCCGGGATAAAAGAGCCCGTGGCGGCCACCTAGGGCGACTATGCAGAATCGGCCCGCCATACATGGCGGGGGGCCGTCCGCATGCGGCGGATCCGTGCAGGGGGGCACCGGCGGACTTGAGTGATCGGGGCATCCTGCCGGGATGTGGGATGCGGCGGGGGTCAGGCAGGCGAGGGAGTGGGCCGCGGCGGACTTTGCACGATTGGTGCGTTCTATCCCCCGCAAGGGAGGCGGATGGCCGCAGGATCCGCAGATCGGGCCAGGTGGCAGGCCGAATCCGCCGCTCTTCGGGGATACGGCGCACGCTACCTGGAGAAACCGGGGAGGATTTTTTTTACCTGGAGGTCTATCTTTTCCATATGTCCTGATTCGCGCAGCATGCCAAGAGATGATTTTCTAGCCTTGAGGCAGGTGTCCTCCGCATAGCCGCGGCGTACTGTGAGATGAGCTTGCCTGCCCAGGCCGGACAACTTGACATGCACGTCGTTTTTCGGATCATACCTTGGAATGGGGATTTTTTCCCAAAAGAACCTCACGTAATCAAGCGGATTCTGTTTGGTTGCACGGTATGCGTCCTGCAGGCAGTCCGCGTTCAACACCGAGCATAGAAACCACGCCTCCTTTTCAGATCTGCACAGGACAAACTGGATAGTCCTGTCCACTATGTGTTTTTCATGGTTTAATGCGGCGTAGAGGCGCGAGCCCGCCTTGTTATAAACCACCATGTTTTTGTTGTTGCGGAGCTGATAGATCAGCTTGCCCGTGCTGTCCAGGTTCCCCTCCAGCGTCTCCGGGTTCCCGTCCTTCCTGTGGGCCCCGTATATCTGGCAGGCATCGGACCAGAATTGAACCTTTTTCCTGTTGTGGATCCAGGACGTCCCTTGTACCGGAATCACGCATTTTGACGTGGTGGGGATGTGGAATGGGATGAGATCCGTGGAGAAGACGCAGTCCTTCGCGAACGATTTCGGTATGGTACCACTCAGCGCCCCAACGATCCTCCACCTCTTGTGGGCGGTCGGGATGGTCTCGATGGTAAGTGATCGGGGGTTTTCCTCCGTGATGTTCTGGATCCTCACCAGCGGCGAGGGTATGATCGTGGCGCCGCTGCGGGCAAGCATGCTGGATGGCCCGCTATACCATTCTGATCTTGACCACTTGAACTTCTCCCGGTCTCGTTTGATTCTTATCTGCGGCTTTACGGCATTCCACGTCTCGTGGCCGTCGAACCTGCATCCGGACACGTACAGATATGATGCCGCCCTTCCCTGCCCCATCAGGAGCACGCACGAGGGCCTGTTAAACGCGGTGGTGCCAAGCGCCCAGGTTGTCATTCTGCTTCCGTGCTTTTTACGAATCGTGGACCACGCCTTGCCGTCCTTCAGGGCGCTCTCCTGCAGCACCCATGATGAGCGCCCGCCGCCAACCAGGTATTTTTCAATGCACCGAGATACGAACAGCGCCGATACGTCGAAATTCGGCGCGTCCTTCCCGCCGGGCCACAGCCCGAGTCTTTCCGAGAGCTGTTTTACGTGCCTCCGTGTGTCGGCGTCCCAGTCCATCTTTCTTATCAGGACCCAGGGCGGGTTTGCGACAATCCTGCCCGCCTTGTTGCCCCTTGACAAGAGCAGTGGCTTTGCCTGGTTGTTTATGTACCACCCCCACACGTCGTTTCCCTCGTCCTTTACGACCTTTAGCATGGTCTTGTATGCATCGATCAGTTGTTCCATGTCCGATTTGCCGAGTCTTGCGACCAGGTCGTCGGGAAGGGACTTGTCACCATTTGCGGCGGCGCTCACGAACCTCTTGATGTTACTGTCTTTTTCAAGGAATTTTAACGGGATTTTTAGCATGTGGTTCTTTGGTGTAAACACCGTCAGGATGTCCTGCCCCACCGAAGAATACAGTGATATGTCCTCGTGTGGAAGCATTATCGAGTCACCCTGGTATATGCGCACCTGCTTCCTGGTGTTAAGTATGCGCCTGATGTTGGCGGTCGCCATTTCAACCGCGACCGGGTGTATGTCTATCCCCGTGATCATCTGCAGTGCAAAATTGTGCAGTTTTTCATCGTCCCGGAAGACAGCCTGCACGTCCTTTGACTCTATTATCCGCTTTGCAGCATAATACAGGAAGGTCCCGGAGCCGCAGGATGGATCAAGTATGCCGTTGATGGGTATTTTTTTCAGAAATTTTCTAGCCTCACTCACCATATACCGGGTGTCTACAGTATCGCAGACTATCTTCTCACACAGCCAGTCCGGGGTATAAAATTCGCCATACAGCTGCCTCTGACTTGGATCAACCGTCTTTTCATAGAGAAGGCGCAGTATGTCGCCCTGAGTCGCGGCCCAGTTAAAATGTGACACCTTGTTTTGTAGGCGCTTTATGATATCGTCACCACGCTCACGAACCCATCCCGCAAATCCCTCATAAAGATCCTCTCGATCGCGCCTGTTTGTGGCCATCCGAGATATCAGTATGATCAGGGTGTGCGTGACAAATAGGTCGTCCGCGTCCTCCTCGCTCGGGGCGTTTCCCCCGCTTTTCAGCTGGGCAAGCCATAATTTCTTTTTGGTTTTTATTTCCTTAATGACCGACATCCGCCTGTACATCCTCATCAGCTCTTCCTTGTAGGGATCAAACTCTTCCTTTATGTTGTCTGGAACCCACGGCTTTCCATAGTTGTTCCGCTCCAGAATTTGTGCGATTCGGGCCGCCCGCTCACGATCAAGGGCCTCACATCTGTATATCTCATTTACCTTGTCACCGTCTCCTAGGAGCGGCCACTCGAATATGTGCCATCTCCTACCGTCTGTTATGACGCCCAACCAGCTCAGCTTCATCGAGTCCAGCCGCAGCTGGGATCTGTCTGACTCGACATATCTGCACAGCTGCTGGTATGCGCTCTCCTTTTCCCTAGCCCCGGTGCCCCTCGTGTGTATGCCCTTGTTCAGTTGGACGTGTGTCTTTGTCTCTATTATGCAGTGCCTGTGCTGCAGGTGAATGTCGGCTCGCCCCTCCTTGATCGGGTACTCGATCCAGTTGGATATCCCATTACTACCCAGCCAAACGGATATTTTTTGCCGGCGATCCGCCTCGTTAGCTCCGGGCGACAACCTTAGCAGATCCTCTAGGATCTTCCCCTTTTCCGGATTAACCATGGCATACCGGGCCTTGGTTGGTATTTATACCATTACACCCCAAATTGCGTGGTGGGATACCGATCCTTGCCCAAAAAGACGACGCGGCGGCGGTCCAGAGCCGGTGATCTCGGGGCGCGTGGTACACGAGGGGCGCAAGATACATTTAGGACGTGGAGCGGATCCTATACTAGCGATCATAATTAATTTTCAGGGTATCGTCCGCTGCAGGTACGCAAAGACGTCAAGATCGAACCTTTTCCGCCTGATATACGCGTAGAGGGCCCGCCTCAGATCCCCGACGGTCTCGT
>UYNY03000083.1 GCA_900620265.3 Nitrosopumilaceae archaeon
TGTATGCCGACCGGATATTTGCGACCTATACGTGGAAGGAGCAGAACTCGGACGACCCGGACGCCTCCGGCTATGAGGAGGTCGACCTCTCCGTCACCGTCGAGGTCGTGACCGGCGAGGTCGTCGATATCATCTACCAGATATTCCCCATCGAGAGGTTCGGGGATCCCAACTGGGTCTCGGACTATCGCCGCAAGGCCGACCACTTTGCAAAGATGGTCATCGATACCATACTGCGCAACACCATCCTGGCTGACAAGATGGTCTCCCATTATGCAAAGACCGAAAAGATATCAGAGGTGGCCGCCCTCCAAAAGCTCGAGGACCTGACCCCGCTTGCAAAGATCGTCCTAGGCGCAAAGGCAAAGGCCGTCGAGGCGACCGAGGAGGACGCCGAGGAGGAAGAGGCCCCCGCCGAGATCCCCGACGGTGCAAAGCCGGGCCCCATTGACATTGAGTTCAAGTCAAAGGTAAAGCCGTCGGCCCCCTACGAGGCCCCGGAACACACCATCAAGACGTGGGGCCGCCGCGGCACCGGCAACGCCATCATGGGGGTCTGGGGCGAGTTCGTCTCCGTCGACTATGACATCTGCGTGGCCGACGGCGGCTGCATCGAGGCCTGCCCCGTGAGCGTCTACGAGTGGTTCGACACCCCGGGCAACCCCGCCTCCGGGAAAAAGCCCCTCATGTCAAAGGAGCCTGACTGTATCTTCTGCCTCGCCTGCGAGGGCGTCTGCCCCCCGCAGGCCATCAAGATATTCGAGCAAAAGTGATTTGCAGGTATAAATAGATCAGCTCCACCGCCCCACGGCAGTGCCCGCCAACCCCTTCGTCCAGCTGGTGTTCGACCTCTTCATTCTCTCGGCCATCATCATCACGGCCTATACCTGCAACTTTTACTATCTGGCCATCCTCTCAAAGAGGCCGCTGACCCGCCGGCCCGGCGAGCCGGGGTGGACCCCGTCGGTCACCATCCAGCTGCCCATCTACAACGAAAAGTACGTGGCTCGGCGCCTGGTCGAGGCCGTCTGCGCCCTTGATTATCCGAGGGACCGCATGAGGATAATGGTGCTTGATGACTCTGATGATGACACCGTCGAGGTGCTAGGCAGGATCGTGGCAGAGTACAAGGGGCGCGGCTTTGACATCGAGCACGTCAGGCGGGGCACCCGGAGCGGGTACAAGGCGGGGGCCCTAAAGCATGCAATGGCCACCACCGATACGGAGCTGGTGGCCATCTTTGATGCCGACTTTATCCCGCCCAGCTGGTTCCTCCGCCGGGCCATCCCGCACATCGCCAGCCCCGAGGTGGGCCTCGTCCAGTGCAGGTGGGGCCACGTCAACGAGGACTATTCGGCGCTGACGAGGGCCCAGGCGCTCGCCCTTGACATGCACTTTCTTGTAGAGCAAAAGGCAAAGAGCGACTCGCACCTCTTCATGAACTTTAACGGGACGGCCGGCATCTGGCGGCGCGACTGCATCACGGACTCTGGGGGCTGGAACGAGGGCACCCTGGTGGAGGACCTGGATTTGAGCTACCGGGCCCAGATGGGCGGGTGGAAGTGCGTCTTTCTGCCCGATATCGTGGTGGATGCCGAGCTGCCCGTCCAGATGAACGCCGCAAAGAGGCAGCAGTTCCGCTGGGCAAAGGGCTCCATCCAGTGCGCCGTAAAGCTGCTCTCAAAGATCGCCACCAGGCCGGGCCTCGCACTGGAGGCCCGGATCCAGGCGTTCATCCAGCTGACCCGCCACGTGGTCTATCCGCTCATGCTGGTCCAGTTTTTGGCGCTCCCAATCCTGCTCGTCTCTGAGGTGAACCTGTACGTGGTGAGCCTGGTGCCGGCCCTCACCATAGCGGCATACCTTGCCATGGGGCCGGGGGCGTTCATGATGATAATGCAGCGAATGTACGGCAGATCGTGGAGATCGAGGGCCTGGATACTGCCGGCCCTGCTGATCTACAACGCCGGCATGTCCGTCAACAATACAGTCGCCGTCTTTGACGCCGTGTTCGGCAAGAAGAACGAGTTCCTGAGGACCCCAAAGTACGGCATCACCTCGAGGGCCGAGGACTGGCGTGGCAAGGCGTACAACCTGCCGTTCACGAGGACGACCCTGCTCGAGGCGTTCTTTGGCGTCTACGGGGTGATAGCCGTCTTTGCGGCCATCTTCTCTGCCAACCCCGTATTCGTCCCCATCATCGCCATCCAGACGGCGGGGTTCTTTTACATCGCCTCGATGAGCG
>UYNY03000084.1 GCA_900620265.3 Nitrosopumilaceae archaeon
GCGTCATCCTCCTTATGTGACTGCGCATCTCTCTTGCGTTCGTCATGGCCGACCCCCTGCACGGGGGATCTAAAAACCTTTCAACGTGCGCCTTTTTCTTTTGAAAATTAATTATGAGCTGCACTATAGACCCAGCACGGGCCCCGTACCCGCATCGTCCGCCCTTGCCCGAGGCAGCGGGGGAAATCGCCGCCAAGCAGGATCCGGCCCCGATCTATGCGGCCACGGCACCCTGCCCGGCAGCGTCCACGACTGGCTCCGGCCCGGCTCCGGGCACCGTGGATCCGCCGGCCCCGGAGCGCCTCTTATACGGGGCGAACCTGGCCCCCTTCAGGGTCCTGCGCACCAGCCCCGTAAAGCGCCTCCCGTGGGAGAGGTAGGGGAACCGGAGGTGGACCAGCTCGTGCACGACGGTCCTCTCCATCTCGGCCTCGTCGGGTATCTTGCGGACGTTCAAAAAGACGCAGTTCCCCTTGAAGTATGTCACCCCGTAGTACTTGTAGGCGGACGTCCGGCACCCCTCCGTTATCTCCCGCGGCAGGTCCAGCACCTCCCGGGTCGCGAACAGGATGCGCGGCTCCGGTATCGAGAGCCGGGCCGAGTAGACCCCGACCTGCTCGAGCACGCGGAGCCGGAGGTCGTCGTCGAGCTTCACGCGGGCAGGTGGGCGGGCCGGCGTTTATCGGGCGCGGTCAAATCTTGCCCCGCGCGTTGTGCATTTTGATCGGGAGGGGTCAGAGTTAGTGATTATCATCACAGGGTCAGCCAGCCACCGTCTCATCATCACCCTCCTCCATCGAGGCGAGCAGGGCGGCGGTCTTATTTCTAACTTGGGGGCCGACCGTCACGGCCACCATCCCCTCCCCCGGCTGCCCGTACAGCACGACGGCCCCGTCCGGGGCGTGGATGCAGGCGGGGATGACCAGCAGGTCCTCCTCGCCGGTGACGTGGATCCGCACGGGGGGCTCCATCCCCATGGCCCTCCTGATGGCGTCAGCAGCCCCCCGGGTGACGTGGGCGGCGGGGTTATCCACGCGCAGGACGTGCGCGCCCCCGGGATCCGGCGCCGCCCTGGCCGAGCGCCTCTCGAGCCCGTCGACTATCTGCAGCGACGGGACGGCCCCCATGGAGAGGAGGCGCTCAGTCGTCCGGTCCCCCACCGTGATGATCCGCGCAGCACCGCGCAGCAGCATGGCGAGCCTCCCGTCGACGTCCCCGTCCGGTATGAGCTCGCCGAGCGGGGCGCGCGCCGCATCCCGCATGGACTCTGGCAGCCTCAAGCCGGACCGGCCGGGGGAGGGGCGGAGGGCGGGGCGGAGGGCGGGGCAGGGGGCGCGGCGGGCGGGGGGGCCGCCTCCTGCGGCTGGTCGCGCAGGCGCGCCGCGATGATGCTGCACTGGGCCGCCACGTTCTTTGCGCACGACCTGAACGCCTCGGAGCTCGGCGAGTCGGGCGCCGATATCACCATGGGCGTCCCCCTGTCGGAGCCCGACCTTATGCCGGTATGCAGCGGGACGGCCCCGATGAACGGGATGTCGTGGTCCTTGCTTATCCTCTCGGCGCCGCCCTCGCCGAATATGCTGTGCTTCATGCCGCACCCCGTGCACTCAAAGTGGCTCATGTTCTCGACCACCCCTATCATCGGCACGTTGAGCTTTGAGAACATGCCGAGCGCCTTTACGGCCACGTTGCTTGCGACGTCCTGCGGGGTCGTGACGATCAGTATGCCGGTTATCGGGATCGTCTGCGCCAGGGTCAGCGGTATGTCGCCGGTCCCCGGCGGCAGGTCCACTATGAGATAGTCAAGGTCAGACCAGTTCGTATCCACGAGGAACTGGCGCAGTATGCCCGATATTATCGGGCCCCTGTATATTGCGGCCTGGTGCGCCTGCTCTGAAAAGAACCCGAACGAGACGACGCGCAGGCCGCCGGACTCTGCCGGCTGGAGCTTGTTGTCCTCGACCTGCATGTACCCGTCCTTCATCCCGAGCATGAGAGGTATGCTGGGGCCGTATATGTCCGCGTCAAGCAGGCCAACCTTTGCGCCCGCCTGCTGGAGCGCCATCGCCAGGTTGAGCGAGACCGTCGACTTGCCGACGCCGCCCTTGCCGCTGGCCACCCCGATGATGTTCTTTACCGTCGCCATGCTGGTGTCATCCTCAAGCGACCTGCCCTCCATCACCTTTGCCGTCACGTTCAGGTCAAAGCCGGCAAGCCCCTCGAGCTCCCCCACGGCCCTGCGGACGTCCTCCTCGATCTCGGCGTTGAACGGGCAGGCGGGGGTGGTCAGCTCGAGGGTAAAGCCGAGCCGGCCCCCCTCCAGCTTGAGGTCCTTTATCATCCCCATCGAGACGATGTCCTTCTTGAGGTCGGGGTCGATGACCGTCGCAAGCTTCTCCAGTACCTCGTCGATGCCCACCAACGGGCCCGAGGCCCGGGCGACCGTATTTAAAGATAATTCGGGGGCTCCAAAAGGTTCATAAATTAAGCCCCGGGCCCCGCCGGCAGTTGTTTTCAATATCGACCCTCGTCGACGTGGTGAGGATCCCCCCGAGCCTCTTTGGCACCACCCTCAAGAGGGCGGCGGTCAACATCCTCAAGGAAAAGTACGAGAGCATGATAAACGCCGACCTCGGCTATATCATCATGATACTTGACGCAAAGGTGGACGAGATGGGCAGGATGATGGCCGGCGACGGGGGGACGTTCCACAGGGTCGAGTTCGAGGCCCTCACCTTCTACCCCAGGATGCAGGAGATCGTCCGGGGCGAGATAGTCGACATCACGGACTTTGGGGCCTTTGTGAGGATCGGGCCGACCGACGCGCTGCTCCACCTCTCCCAGGTGATGAACGACTACCTAAAGAGCGACGTAAAGTCGGGGATAATACTGGCAAACCAGTCCGGGAGGACGCTCCGCGTCGGGTCCATGCTCAG
Organism: Nitrosopumilaceae archaeon; assembly: GCA_900620265.3. Taxonomy (GTDB): domain Archaea; phylum Thermoproteota; class Nitrososphaeria; order Nitrososphaerales; family Nitrosopumilaceae; genus Nitrosopumilus. Next base: position 2,937 of record UYNY03000084.1, read on the forward strand.
GTCCAGGATAACCGCCGTCTCGCTCGGCAAGGGCGCGGCGATGGGCAAGATAGGCATCACGTGCAGGCAGCCGTTCCTTGGCGCCGACGAATGGATAGCCGAGGAGATAAAGGGCGGCGGCCCAAAGCAAGAGGCAAAGGCGGAGGCAAAGTAGGTGGCCCGCGAGATGGCATGCCGCAAGTGCAAGTGCGTCACGACGGGCAAGGTATGCCCCGCGTGCAAGTCGTCGGACTTGACGCCTGACTGGAACGGCATCGTGCTGGTCGTCGACCCCTCAAACTCCGAGATATCAAGGACGCTGGGCATAACGCAGAGGGGCAAGTACGCGATAAAGGTGACCTGATGGGCTCCGCCGGCCAGGTGGGGGGCTTTTTATCCGAGGATATAGGAGGGGGCGACGTAACAAGCGCCCTGCTTCCCAACAGGAGGATATCGGCGGTGGTGACGGCCGGCGAGCCGTGCACCGTGGCCGGGCTGGAGGAGGCGCGGCGGGCGTTCAGGTCGCGCAGGTGCGCCGCCGGCGGGGAGATCTCTGACGGCGACGCCGTGCGGGCCGGCGACGCCGTGCTGCGCGCGACGGGGCCGGCGCGCCGGATCCTCGAGTGCGAGAGGACGGCGCTCAACATACTGTCGAGGATGAGCGGCGTGGCGACGGCCACGCGCGCCATGGCGGACATGATGCCGAGGGAGGGCATGCTATACTGCACCAGGAAGACGATGCCGGGCCTGCGCGGGATGGACCAGAGGGCCGTCCTTGCAGGCGGCGGGCTGGTCCGCAGGGGGTCGCTTGACGAGTCGATCCTCATAAAGGACAACCACCTTGCCGTGCTGCCGCTTGCCGAGATCATGAGGCGCGCAAGAGAGGCCGGCGGGACGATCGAGGTCGAGGTCGAGGACGCCGGATCCGCGGCCGAGGCGGCAAGGCTCGGCGCGTCGACCATCATGCTTGACAACATGGGGCCGGCCGCCATATCGCGCGTCATAGCAAGGCTCGAGAGGGAGGGGCTGCGGGACGGCGTCAGGATAGAGGCATCAGGCGGGATAACCCCCCGCAACGCCGCAAGGTATGGGAGGTCGGGCGCCGACATCATATCGTCCGGCTATATGACGAGGTCCGCCCCGGGGATCGACTTTTCACTCGAGGTCGAGGCGCCCTAGCAGCTCGGCCGCGGCCGCGTTGCCGGGGTCCACCTCGCGTATCTTTTCACAGCAAGCCGAGGCCTCGGCCGGCTCGCCGAGCCGCTCGTGCGAGTACGCCTTTAGGATGAGGGCCTCCGTGTCGTACGAGCCGATCTCAAGGGCCCTGTCCAGATAGGAGAGCGCGTCCCGGTACCTTCCCCCCACGTAGTGGATGCCGCCCATCGTGAACAGCACGTCGTGGTTGTGCGGCACCCTCTCAAGGTACCTCCTGCCGGCCTCGAGGGCCCCCCGGTACTTTTTGGCGGCGGCCAGCCCCTTGAACTCGCGCAGCATCGCCGCGTTCTCGGACCCGCCGCGCCCGCCAAAGAGCCCCATGGTCAGCCTATTTCCAGCATGCGCGTGATGGCGGCGCGCGCCCGGTCGGCAATCCCGGCCGGCACCCGGACCTCGTGCCTCCCGTGCAGCAGCGAGTCGCGCACCTTTTCGGGCGTGATCATCTTCATGTACTGGCACTCGGCCGCCTCGGAGGCGGGCGTGAACCTCTTGCCCGGGTTCTGCCGCCTCATGCGGTGCAGTATGCCCGTCTCGGTCGCCACCACAAAGCTCCGGGACGTGGACTCGGCGGCGCGGCGCATCATACCCTCGGTGGACAGGATCGAGACGGTCCTGCCGCCGTACCCGCCGGACGCGGCATCATACATCATCGGCGTCGTGCAGCCGCACTCGGGGTGCACGAGCAGCTCCGAGGCGCCGGCCCCGCTCATGACCTCCTCGACCTGGGCGGGGGTGATGCCGGCGTGCACGTGGCACTCGCCGGCCCATATGCGGATGTTGGAGCGCCCCGTCACGCGCGCCACGTACGACCCGAGGAACATGTCGGGCAGGAAGAGCACCTCCTTCTCGCGCGGTATGGACGAGACGACGGCTGCCGCGTTTGACGACGTGCAGCAATAGTCAAGCTCGGCCTTTACCTCGGCCGTCGTGTTGACGTACCCGACCGTGACGGCCCCGGGGTGCTCCTCCTTCCACGCCCTCACGTCGGCGGCGGTCACGGACTCTGACAGCGAGCAGCCTGCCTCCGCATCCGGTATGAGGACGCGCTTTTCCGGGCTGATTATCGAGGCCGTCTCTGCCATAAAGTGGACGCCGCAGAATATGATCGTCGACTGGGGGGCGCCGGCCGCGCGCCTCGAGAGCCCGAGCGAGTCGCCGACATAGTCGGCCATGTCCTGGACCTCCGGCACCTGGTAGTTGTGGGCCAGGATCACGGCGTCACGCTCCTCCTTTAGCCTGCGGACCTCGGCGGCGAGGCCGTCCCGTGCAGCCATGCCGGTACCTGCCCCCCAAGTCGGATTTAAAGGGCGCCAACGCGGCGCATTGGGCACCGGGACGGGACGGGACGGCAATTATTGCCGCATCAGGCGCCCGGCCTCGGGCCGCCCGAGCAGTACGCGCCGAGCGCCTCTATGGCCGACAGCGACGCCAGGAGGCTGGTCCCGGGGTTCTGCGGATCCGGCCTGTTCCTCACCGTGATATCAAGGCCGCCGAACGGGCCGGATGCCTCGATGTGGTGGGTGTTGGAGTCCGCCCCAGGATCGGCGACGATCCTTGCAAGGGTCCTCCCCCCGCCGATGCCGGCAAGGGAGAGCAGCGCCGCCACGTTGGCGTTGGCCGGGAACAGCCGGACGGCCTCGGAGGCCGGCCCCTCGTACAGGACGGTCCGCGATGTTATCGAGGAGGGGTCGGCCGCATTTTCCGCAAAGTAGGCGGCGCCGCGGTAGGATCTTGGGTGCTTTGTGGTGGTGATCGAGACGGACTCGAGGCCGTCGCGCGCCGCGCGCACGGCGTCAAGGCCGGCGATGGCGCCAGACGGGAGGACGAGCCTGCGGTTATAGTCGCGGCACGCGTCCTGCAGCACGTCGCGGACGGCATCATCAAGCAGGGCGCCCGTGCTCATTACAAGCAGGTCCCTCCTGTCCTGGAGTATCCCGAGCGCCGACTGGCGGACGGCCTCCTGCGAGGCGGCCTCGACTATGATGTCAAGCGGCATGGAGGAGAGCAGGTGCACGTTGCCGGCAATCTCGGGATCCCCGTGCGCGGCCGCCAGTCGCTCGGCCGCGTCCCTCGACGTGTCATACACGGCCACGAGCCTTGCGGGCACGGCCCCCGACGTGACGGCCCCCGCTATGCGCGCCCCCATCGCGCCGCAGCCGAGCAGCCCTATGCGCTTCACGGGAGGGGGCGGCCGTCCTGCGGGCAATATGTGTACCGCTAGCGGCCCAGGTATTGGAGGGCCCGGGCCTCCTCGGAGCGGAGCAGTTCGAGCAGCTCGGGGGTCAGGCGCTCTGTCTTTACGGGGGCGTCGAACGAGAACGACTCGCCGACCGTGTTCTTGATCGAGCCAGAGTCAAAGACGGCCCTTGCCTTCTCCCTCTCGCCCTCGATGAGGGCCCCAAAGCCGTCGTGGATCCTCGTCATGACGGTCACCTCGGGGTCCTGGAGCCTCTCAAAGCCGGCGTGGGTGAGCTGGAACCAGGACCCGTAAGAGTTGCGCAGCCACGCAAAGCCGTCCTGGTCGGTCCAGATATCGTACCTGCGGTCGTCCTGGACGAGGCGGACCGTCTCGACGGGGTGCTGGTTGCCGCGCTTTACGGAGAACTGGGCCGTCTTTGCAGGCAGGGTCGGCTCGCCGGTGAACTCGACGCCGTCGTTGACGTAGGTGGTCGTGGCCCGGCGCTCCGTGTCCATCGCGGATATGGCCATGACGTCAGATACCAGCGGGGCCGTGACGGCAAACGTAATGGTGAACTCCTGGCAGGTCACCTCCTGGTCGGCGTTGCACGTGGCGCCGGCCATCGAGACGGACGTCACGTCCTCGTCTATTAGCGCCTCGTCCTGCTCGTGCCGGACCGCCGATATCACATAGTGGCCGTCCGCGTCATAGTCGGGCAGGACGTCGACTGCTATCTCGGCCTCGGCGTCGGTGACCCGGGAGAGGTCGGGTATGCCCAGCGAGAGCGTCACCGTCTCGAGGATCATCGGGGCGTGCACCTTTATGGTGACGGTGTTCGCGCTGCCGATCTCGGACGTCTGGCGGACAAAGTCGACGTGGAAGTTGTCCGTCACGTCAAAGGCCTCGCCGTTGAACGAGAACCCGCCCCGGACCAGCTGGTCGTTGCCGGCCCACGTCCTGCCGAAGGTCGGGGTCAGCTTCCAGTCGTCGTCGGAGATGCGCTGTATTATCAGGATGTCCAGCGAGACGCGGGCCGCGATGTCGTTGGCAGGATCGTTGCAGTCGTAAAATGCCACGTACCTGCCGGGGGGAGCCTTGCGGAGGAACTCAGAGACCGTGATCCCGTCCTCGCCGAGGTCCACGTCGGCCCTGGCAGGCAGGCCGTACCTGATGGTGCTTGCAAGCACGTTGAGCAGGGCGCCGGCCTCTATCTGGCCCATGTTGCCGCTGACGGCGATGTCGGGCCTGCCGTCGCCGAGCCGGGCGGCCGGCACCTTTAGGGGGTTCTCGTCTATAAAGGCGGCCGCCGTGATGAGCGGCAGCAGCTCGGGGCCGCCCTGCGCCGGGGAGACGCACCGGATCCGCTCCTCGTCAAACTTTGCCCCCGGCGCCTGGGTGATCCTCATGGACCCGAAGAAGGGCTCGCCGTCAAGCGTGAATACGGGCCGCATCATCTCGCGCTGCTCGGCCTCGTCCACCTCGGTGATGGTGACGGCCCTCTCGACGGGGTCCGCCGTTGCCCCGTCGTCGAACCGGCAGGTATACGTCACCGTATAGGTGCCAAGCTCCGTGGTCTTTACGCGCTCGCCCACGACGGTGGCGTTCTTGGCCATCGGGTTCTCGAACGTGCCGAGGTGGTGCAGGCAGAGGGCCCCGGGCTCCCAGTAGAGCTCGCCCTGCTCGAGCGTGACCTCCTCGGTGCCGGCCTCCTCGCGGGTGTCGGGCCGGACGTACTCGTTGAGTATTATGACGGGGCGGCCGATGACGCTCACAAGGGACGTGTGCGCCCGGGCGGGGTTGCCAAAGTTGTCGTGGCAGGTGAACGTGGCGTTCATCTGGCCCACGAAGATGGCGCGCGGCGACTCTATGGCCCCAAGGTAGCTGTGCACGAACTCCTGCACGAACGACTTTGCGGGCGGGGGCCGCAGCGGCAGGGGGTGCAGCGGGATGTCGTTCTCGGAGTCGGGCGGGTCGTTCGGGAGGTTGTCGGTGCAGGTCGGGTTCAGCGCGGGGTCCAGCGAGTCGTCCAGCAGGACCATGGATGTCGCGGGGGCGGTGATCACGGGCGGGACGTCGTCGTTGGCAACCATCACGACGCCCGACGCGGTCTGCGGGTTGCCGCGCGAGTCCGTGCACGAGTACGTGACAGGATAGTCGCCGACCATCATCGCGTCGACGTCCCCCACGGCGTCCGTGGTGTCATAGCCGTCGCCGTCAAAGTTGTCGTTGCAGATGGCGACCGGCGCGGCGTACGTGATGTTCAGTATGTGGGTGAAGGGGGTCACAAAGTCGATCGTGGGGGCTATCAGGTCCTCCACCTCGAACCTGTACCTGATGGAGGAGGGGTTGCCGAGGGAGTCCTCGCACGCGAAGGTTATGGTATAGTTGCCTATCGTGTCGGCGTTGCCGGCGCTGTCCACCGGTATGGCGTGGCTCACCGTGGCATCGACGCTCATCACGCCGGAGGGGTCCTCGCACCTGGCGCTGATATCCGGCAGCGCCGTGTCCCACTGGTGGAGGGTGTTGTTCATGATGCTCGGGGTGATGGTGGGCCCCTGCCTGTCGGCCTGGGTGGCGATCCGCGTGGTGAACGCCTGGTTGCCGCCGCTATCCTCGCACATATAGTGCACATAGTAGACCTGGGCGGTGCCGGGTAGCGGGTCGCCGTCCGAGACGCCGATCGGGTAGAACGTCTCGACCTCGAGCGCGCCGTCCTCGGGGTCGCCGCAGGACGCGCCGTCCTCAGAGTACGTGGTCCCCTCCGGATGATCTATCTTGGCATCGCCCTTTAGGCGGATGACGGGGTGCATGTCCTCGGGGGGCGGGTCCGCCTCGCGGACTATGACCCTGCGGGACTCTGTGTACATGGACACGCCGCATTCGTATTCGTATGAGCGTTCACGCACCGTGACCCGATCGATCACGGGATCGGGCATGGGCTCGTTGCCGCCCTTGCACTCGATGGAGAAGGGGTTCGGCAGCTGGCCGTTGGGCCTCAGGTACAGCGGGTTGGGGCCGGTCAGGAACCCGTCCACGGTTCCCGCGGTGTTCACGGTCCTGGTGTTGACGGTGCCGGCGGCGCTGTCCGTTATCGCTATGTTGCCCGCAGAGTCGGAGCACTCGTAGGCGACCCTCCACGTCGTGGGCAGGGACGAGTTTATGGCGTTGGGGCGGCCCTGCTCGAACCGGTGCTGGGCCAGCGAGTACGAGACCTGGCTCACGGGCAGGTCGCCGTCCACGTGGTCCCTGCAGGTGGCCCCGAGCTCCTCGTACGTGCCCATCTCCGGGACGTTGATGGTGGTGTCCTCCGCCCCCTCTATGGTGATCACCGTGACGTTGGGGCGCACGGTGTCGACGGGCCCGTCGTAGACAAAGACGTTCATCCTGATCTCGGGCGAGGCGTTGCCGGCAATGTCCACGCATGCATAGTTGATGAGGCTGGCACTCGTCCGGGTGTCCACCACGGAGGCGGTGGACGGCAAGTTCGAGAGGGCGCCCACCTCGTACGGGCCGGACGACTCGTCATAGCAGGTGGCCTTTGGGTCCGTTATCGTCGAGTCCTTGCGGACGGTATAGATGTCGTACGGGTGGTTCAGCAGCACCGCCGGCGGGGTGGTGTCGTCGTTGGTCGAGGCGCCGAACATTATGCATGCCTCCCCTACCTCGCCAGAGATGGAACTCCCGGGACGCTCGGTGGGGGTGCCCCCCACGTTCTCCACTATCACCAAGTCCCCGGTAAAGTTGAGGGCGGCCCAGTTGGGTTTGGATCCAAATGAATCGAATTCGGCGACGCTGATGTCCGGGTTCTCGATAATTTTTATGGTGGAAAGCGTGCCGGCAAGGTTGCCGGTCTTCTTTACGGCCCTCGCCCCGTAGATGTCGTCCTCCGGGCTATCCTCGTCGGACAGCTCTGCAAGCACGGATGCCGGGGCGTAGAACGAGTACGTGTCGTCGTCCGGGTCGTGGGTAAAGTTGTACACGCGGACCACCTTGTCCGACGAGGCGGCCTTTATCTCAAAGTATGCAAGGTGGAAGTTTATCGCCGTGGAATCTTCGCCGGAAAGCACGAACGAGACATCAAGGCCCGCCGCGTCAAGGGACGCGGTGGTGGACTGGGAGGTCACCCGCAGGAGGGTATTGACGCAGGGAGAGGTCACCTCGTCCCCCACATGCAGGAACAGCCCCCCGTCCACGTGCTCCTCCGGGAACGCCGCCTCCGCCTCCCCGGCACCGGCGAGGGCCAGGGCGGCTGCCGCCCCGAGGAGGGCACATATTGTGAACCTCGGCATCCCCCGCCCCCCAAAGCCGGCCATGCCGGATGGCCGGAATCAGGTATATATAAAAAGTCGATTCGGTGGCAGTTTTATGGAGGCAGCATGCCACGGGCGGCATGATCCCTGCCGCCGCCACGGCGATCCTGATCCTTGCGATCACCCACGCCTACGCGGATCCGGGGTCCCCGAGGCAGCAGGCAGAGGCCGGGACGGCCCCCCATGAGATCGTCTGCCCCCGCGGCCTCGATTTGGTGCTGATCGGCGATATCCGGGGGGCGTGCGTCACGCCCGGCACCGCCGTAAAGATGCTCGCGCGGGGCATCGCCACGGAGGTCATCGGGCCCACATGGGTGGAGCCGCCCGATCCTGCGCCGGAGCCGGTGGCAGAGCCCGAGGCGGTGATAGAGCCAGAACGCGATCCGTGGCGCGCGCATGCAGGCGGGGCGCAGGTCAGGGGCGTGCCGGCCGGCGGCACGGCCTACTTTTACATCACGGACCGGGACCTTGACACGGGCCCCGGCATCGACAGGGTGGAGGCGGCCGGCATCCTCGTCTTTGAGATAGGCGGCCAGCGGATACCGGGCCCGGATATAATCATCGAGACCGGCCCGACGACCGGCGTCTTTCTTGCAGAGGTGGAGATCCCGGCAGGCGCCGGCGGCGTGCTCACGGCCACGTACCTTGACGAGTCGGGCGCGTCGGGGCACCCGGGGAGCGTGACCGGGTCGGTACGCGTCGAGAGCACGTTCGCGAGGCTCGATGACGGCGGGGCGCCCGCGCGCATCGGGCGCGAGGTGGCCATACGGATCCATGACGCCGACGCCAACCTCGACTCGAGGGACGAGGACAGGCTGCCGCTCGAGGCCCTCCGGTTCAGGTCGGAGGGCGGGCTCAGGACGACCCTGGCCGATCCGGCGTTTGACGCAAAGCGCCCCTACCTGCTGGAGACGGGCAGGGATACCGGCGTATTCGAGGTGCTAGTAGAGATCCCAAGGACGGTGGGCGGCCACACCATCCACATCGGGCACTGGTACGAGATATCATACATTGACCCCAACAACCCCGCCGGCGTCCCGGAGGAGACCGTCCTGCGGGGTACCATAGGCTCGCGCCCGGGTTGAATCGGAGCTGACCCCGGGTCAGCTCCCGGAGCTTGGAAAGCGATAATAGGCAGGCAGCGCAGAGCCGCCCGCATGTCAGAGCATCCCGTAAGGGACCTGGTCGAGGACCTGGGCGGCCACCTTGGCAGCGTTGCGCACGTGGACCGGGCGCTCACGGCCAGGGACGAGAAGAGCCGCGACATCACGCCCCGCAAGTTCAGGGGGATCCTCGACGTGGACGATCCGGCAAGGATGGCGTTCATCGACGGCGGCGAGGCGACGCTCGAGGAGTCCTCAAACTTTATGGTCACCCTGAACAGGATCTACTTTTCAATGTTCAGGGGCGGCAGGAGGATAGCGCCGGCCGGCAGGTCGCGCGTGCAGTTCTTTGCAAGCGTGACGTCATCATTCGAGCCGGGCGGCAGCGTCAGGTACGGGACGAGGATCTACCCGCACAGGCCCGAGGACGCCGCCTTCCTGCCAGACGCGGCGACGCTCTCCTACAAGAGCACGGGGCAGTCGATGATCCAGGGATCCAGGATAACGTCGCTCGGGCGCAGGTTCGCAGAGTGGAGGCTGGCGCGCCACGTGGTAGAGTCGGAGCTCGAGAGAGGCGACATGCTGGTGATGGACGGCTCGCTGCAGGCAAACTTTGACAATGAAAAGGCGTACGCCAACGCGCTGTATGCTGCGGCAATGTCAAAGGGCGTGACGCTGTGCGGGCTCTCAAAGACGAGCCGGCTGGTCACGAGGTCCGGCGAGCACCTGCTGACCCGCATATCAGAGGTCGCATCAGGGGTCACGTTCGGCAGGTGGTACGTCGAGGTGGCAGAGGAGACGGAGCCGGACAACAAGGGGTTCGTGCTGGCGACAAAGCTGCACCCCCGGTCGGCCTATACGTTCAGGTTCGAGGTGCTCCGCGACCAGTACAACAACATGTCCTGGGACCAGAGGGACCACGTCCTCGGCAGCATCGCTGCCAACTCCAACGACGTGGCCATGCTCGGCTACCCATACGGGCTGATCGACGCGGACAGGTTCGCCCAGGTCAGGAACGACGAGCTGGGCCTCTACAAGGGATACCTTGATACGGAGATGATGCGGCACCCCGACGGAAGGAAGATGCTCAGGCACAGCGCGGCGAACGGGGCCCACGGGCACCTCAACGGGGTGACCAGCTGATGGACGACCTTGACGTGGTGGGGCAGGTCGTCGGGGGGAGCTTTGGCAGCGTCGTGGTGCGGCAAAAGTCCGGCAGCGGGCTCGAGATAGGGGACCTGATGGTCTCGGAGGAGCAGGGCTCGTTCCTGATACTCCAGGTCTTCGAGCTGGAATACGGCTCGCAGATACAGGACAGGATGCAACAGATGATGTCAGGCTCCAACCTCGAGCACGGCGTGTCCGACGCGTTCTACGAGCCAGAGTTCGTAAACTATGTGCTCGCAAAGATAAAGCCGCTTGCCAGGATACGGGGCGGCGACGAGGTAAAGGTCCCAAAGTCGATGCCCTCGTTCTTTAACAAGCTGCGCATGGTAACCAGCGGGGACCTGCGGTTCCTGCACAGGGGGCGCGACTCTGTCTTTGTGGGGCACATCAGGAGCGGCAGCAAGGTGCTAGAGGACGCCGAGGTCTGGCTGCCGGCCGAGGACGTGTTCGCGCACCACGTGATGATACCGGCGACGACGGGGCGCGGCAAGTCCAACCTGGTAAAGACGGTCATGTGGAACGTAATCGGGACCGGCAGGGTGGGCGCCCTGATACTTGACGCGCACGACGAGTACTATGGGAGGCACGCGCCCGGCCTAAAGGACCACCCGGGCGCAGACACCGGCCTGGCATATTATACGCCGACGGACCCACCGCCGGGCGCCACGCGACTTGCGATAAACCTCCAGGCGGTGAGGCCGGAGCACTTTGAGGGGATCGTCAACTTTTCAGAGGCGCAGTTCCAGGCGCTCCGTACCTACCACTGGAAGCTCGGCGAGGGGTGGCTGACCACCATGATGCTCACGTCACCTGACACGGCCGAGGACAAGATAGCTGCCAGCACGATGGGCGCGATCCAGCGCAAGATGAGGCTGGTGCTCGGGCTCGGCAGGGACGAGAAGGGGCGCCTGGTGTCAAAGCACGAGGTGTTCGACTCTGAGACAAAGGGCTTCACCACGGTCGATGATATAGTCCGGCAGATAGAGGAGGGCAGGGTCGTGATACTTGACACGTCAAGGCTTGGCGACGAGGCAGAGCTGATAATTGGCAACATCATCGCATCGAGGCTCTTTGAAAAGTACAAGGGGTACAAGGCGACCGGCGAGCTGGGCTCAAAGCCGGTGGCCACCATCGTGATAGAGGAGGCGCCACGCGTCATCAGCAAGGACGTGCTTGCCTCCAACAACGACAGCATCTACGCGACCATAGCGAGGGAGGGGCGAAAGTTCAAGGTGGGGCTGACTGCCATAACGCAGCTGACCAGCGTCATACCTAGGACAATCCTTGCCAACATGAACACAAAGATAATACTCGGCAACGAGATGAAGCAGGAGCGCGAGGCCATAATCCAGTCGGCGGCCCAGGACCTCTCGGAGGACGACAAGAACATCGCCAGCCTCGACAAGGGCGAGGCGATAATCACCAGCATCTTCGTCCCGTTCGCCATGCCGGTAAAGATACCCCTGTTCGAGGATTTGGTGGGCGGCACCCGCAAAAGCGAGAGGGTAAAGGTGCTCGGATGAGGTTCGCGCACGTCTCGGACCTCCACCTCGGGTTCCAGAGGAAGAGGTCCCTGCAGGAGGCCGAGCGCCGGATCTTCGAGGGGATGGTGGACGGGTGGATCAAGGGTGGAGCCAGGTTCGTGCTGATGGCAGGGGACATCTTCCACGTCAACATACCGGAGATGAGGGTGCAGAGGTACGTCTTTGCAAAGTTCCGCCAGCTGCACGAGGCGGGCATCCCCGCGTATGCCATATACGGCAGCCACGACTTTTCGCCAGTCTCAAACTCCGTCATAGACCTGCTGGTATCGACCGGCTACGTGACAAAGGTCACGGATGCAGTCACTGGCGAGGACGGGGTGATAACCCCAAAGTTTACCACCGACCCCGGGACGGGTGCAAAGATATGCGGGATATCTGGGCTAAAGGTCGGGAGGGACATTGACTATTACAAAAAGCTCGACAGGAAGGGCATAGAGGCAGAGCCAGGGTTCAAGATATTCATGTTCCACGGATCGATATCTGAGATGAGGAAGGCAGCGGACGAGGGGGACCACATGCCAATGTCGATGCTGCCGGCAGGCTTTGACTATTACGCGGGCGGGCACGTGCACGAGTACGGCACCGGGGGCGATGACTCGCACGGGGTGGTAGCGTATCCGGGAACACCGTTCGCTGGAAACTATGCTGATTTTGTGGCAAGCGCCGGGGATACGAAGCGCGGGTACATCATGGCCGACTCGTCGGGGGACAAGGTATCGGTAGAGTTTGTGGAATCCGGTAGTCCGGAGCATGTGCCCATCACCGTGGACGCAAATGGCAGAAGCCCGCAAATCGTGAACGAGAGGCTGGAGGAGAAGGCTGGCGCAGAGGATCCGGTCGGCAAGATCATGGTCGTGCGCGTGTATGGGCAAATGTCCGAGGGCAGAACAGCCGACGTTGACACGGCGAGGGTGTCGTTGGGGCTGCTCGAGCGCGGGGCTCTCGCCGTCGAGGTGGGCAGGAACATGCTCACGTCCCGCGAGTACGACGTCGTTCGGGTACGCGGCGAGAGCAGGGATCAGATAGTGAGGGGGGTGCTGGAGACGAACATCGGGCAGGTCAGGACGGGGATAGAAAGGCTGGAGGGCGGCAGCGGGGTGAGGATTGCAGAGGAGCTGCTCAGGAGGATAGGGCAGCCAAAGATCGAGAACGAGGACAACAAGACTTATGATGCAAGGATGATCACTGACGGAAGCAAGACCATGGGGCTGTCGCTGGATGATCCTTGAGCGGCTGGACCTTGAGAACATACGGAGCTGGAAGAGCTCAAGTATCACGTTCCCCGAGGGGATCACCCTCTTCGAGGGCGAGATAGGATCCGGCAAGTCGAGCCTGCTGATGGGGATCGAGTTCGCCCTGTTCGGGTATGGAAAGGCAGAATCGCTGCTATCAAAAAAGGCGCACATGGGGAGCGCCACGCTCTTCTTTTCCGTCGACGGGAAGAAATACGAGGTAAGGCGCGTACTTGAGAGGAAGAAGGGCAAGGTCGGCCAGAACTCGAGGGGATCGTACATCGTGGAGGACGGGGAAAAGGTGCCGCTCTCGGCATCGGAGCTAAAGCAGAGGGTTCTCCACATATTGCGCTTCAACGAGAACCCAAGGCCCAATGCCAACAGCAGGATATACAGGTATGCGGTCTTTACGCCGCAGGAGGAGATGAAGGCGATCCTTGCCGACGACAAGACGAGGTTCGAGGCGATACGGCGCGCGTTCGGCGTGGAGGACTATGCGTGCGCCGTGACAAACTCTGCCTTGATATCATCAAGGATACGCGACAAGGCAAGGGTCCTGGCAGGCATGTTCAGCGGACTCGAGGATGCAAAGGCAAGACTCAAAGATGCCGAGAAGGAGGCGGGGTCGGGGGCATCCGGGATCAGGGAGCTGGAGGCGGGTGCAGAGTCGGCCAGAAAGAGGCACGATATAGCAAAACAGAGGCTAAAGGAGGCGGGCGAAAGGTGCAGCAGAATGACGGGACTGTCCACGGACTTGAGGAACGCGGAGGAGAGGATGGAGAGCGGAGGATCGGGTGCCAGAAGACACGAGGAACAGGCGGCAGATGAAGAGGCGCAGGCTGCAAGGTCCAAAAAGGAGCTGGAGGGGATACCGTCAAGTCCGCCGTCAGATACATCGTCCTCGGAGATCGCATCCAGGTTGAAGAGCGTGGAGGAGGCGCTGCGTGAAAGAGACACGGCGGCTGCAAGGTACGAGGAATGCAGGAGGATGGTCGAGGATGACGACCTGCCGGATGATGCGGAAAACGCGCAGGAGAAGGTGGCCGAGGCGGCGGCCGGGATCGATGGGAAGAGGGAGGAGATCAGCTCGGCAAGATCCACCATGGAGGGCCTCGTAAAGGGAGCCACAGAAAAGAGGACGCGCGCCAGCACGTTAAGAAAAGATCTAAAGGAGATTGAAAAACTTGGAGACAAATGCCCCACGTGTGATCAGGTCATAGACGTGGAACGCACCACAGAGATAAAGAACGCAAAGGCGGAGGAGATCAAAAGGCTTGACGCAGAAGCTTCAGAGACAGACGACAGGATCAGCGCATACAGGAATGAGATCAAAAAATTGGACAGGGTGGTAACAGATCTAGCGGACGAAAAGACGAGGTGTGAGGTTTTGGCGTCACGGATGAAGGACCACAAAAAGGCAATAGGTGATATGGAGAGTGCAAAAAAGGCGTCGGACGGGGCGGCCGCTGAGTATTCAAGGTTGGCCGCGTCATACGGCCTGGGCGACGACCCGGTGGGGGAGCTCGGTAGAGCCAGGGACGCGATGGCAGAGTATGAAAAGGCCCAGGTTCGCGCGGAGGGGCTCAAGGACACCATAAGGGCGCGCGACGAGGCGGCGGCATCGCACAGGGCGGAGGCGGCAAGGCTCAGAAAGGACGCGGAGGAGGCCGGGGCGGAGCTCGACGGGATAAGGGCCAAGATGGAGGGGTTCGAGGGAGCAGAGAGGGAGAGGGACGACGCCGAGGTAGAGGAGCAAAAGGCGGGCCGCGAGATGGTCGACGTGTCAAGCAGGCTGGCCACGGCAAGGGAGGCGCTCAAGGGAGCGGAACGCAGGATCAAAGAGTACGGCGAGGCGGTAGCGGACGGGCAGAGGCGCAAGGAGGAGCACGACAGGCTCGGGGGCCACGCGGGGTGGCTGGACGACTATTTCGAAAAATCAGCCAGGATAATAGAGCAGGAGGTGCTCACGTCGACGAGGCAAGAGTTTGACGCAAGGTACAGGGAGATCTACTCCGCCCTGATAGACGACCCGTCAAAGGAGTCAAGGATTGACGAGGACTTTGGGCCGCTGGTCTCGCAGGATGGCATAGAGCAGGACCTGGAGTACATGTCGGGCGGCGAGAAGAGCAGCATCGCGCTGGCCTACAGGCTCACCATCAACACGATGCTGCGCAGGAGCATTGACACGCTAAAGTCCAACCTGCTCATACTGGACGAGCCGACGGACGGGTTCTCAAAGGCCCAGCTTGCAAAGGTCAGGGGCGTGCTGGAGGGGCTCGGATCACAGCAAGTCATACTAGTATCGCACGACGCGGAGCTAGAATCGTACGCGGACCACGTCTTCAGGGTGTCAAAGGAGGGCGGGGCGTCGTCGGTAGCTAAAGTGGAAAAGGCAACCCCCTAACTGGCACCGGGTGGAACAAACCCCTCTATGTCCTCGGCCACGTGCGTGGCAACCCCGCGGTCATGGAGAATGTACGCAAGATCGTCGGACCTCATGCCCGCAACCGATGCGGCCAGTGAGAGAGTGGCCTTTTCCTTTACAAACAGCGAGCAGGCGACATCCACCCTGTGCCTCTCATAGTCATCAAGCAGGGAGGAGTTCTCCGCGGTCTCCGGAAATGTCGAATAGATATAGAAC
Source organism: Nitrosopumilaceae archaeon (assembly GCA_900620265.3). Classification (GTDB taxonomy): domain Archaea; phylum Thermoproteota; class Nitrososphaeria; order Nitrososphaerales; family Nitrosopumilaceae; genus Nitrosopumilus. Next base: position 18,307 of record UYNY03000084.1, read on the forward strand.
ATCATCTCGCGGTATTCCATGTCGTTCATGAACTCTTTTATTCCAATCACATGTTCCCTGATCAGATCAGGCTCACTGTCCCAGACAACCCTGGCGGCGTTTAGCCCCTTGTCGGTAAGCTGCAGGCAGCCTCCATCAAGCATCCGGATGGTGGAATCGACCTCTATGCAGCAGTCTTTTACGCAGGAGAGCCGCGGGTTGTACGGGCCGGTCGGCCAGTTTTCGAACCTGATCGAGCCGCCGGGAAGCTCCTTGGACAGCACGAACAGCTGCTTGTGGAGGTGCTCGGTGCCGGGCACCGGCACGTTGAACTTTGATCCGTCCACGGGCGCATAGAGCAGCATGTACATGTACCACCTCTCGATCTCGTTGTGCAGTTCTTGCAGGGTAGCCATGACGGCCGTCGTACATGTACCGATTTAAAGATTTTATGGGATTTTGGAGCCAAAATGGCCCCGGATACCCGGAAAAGCCACGGGGTCGGCAGTGTTCCGCTGCGGGCCGCCCGCGCCGATCTACCCGTTCCCACGATGGCCGGAACCAGCCGTGTTCGGGACTGTCAGAACCTAGACTTTGCGCCGTGCTCCGTCGAGCAGTCCTTGCAGTAGACCGCCTTGAGGAAGAGGAGCCGCCTCTTCCAGTACGCGCACGGCCGGCAGATGGTCTTCTCGCACGACCTGCACTCGAACCCGTGCGGCTTCCATCTCTTTGGAGCGTGTGAGACGGCCCCGCACGCGTTGCAGAGCAGCGCGTCGTCCTTGGCTGGCTTTTCGCACACGCAGCACGTCCAGAGCGGCGCACAGTCCACCACCACGTCGTCGTTGCCGGAGATGATCCTGCCGGAGTACTTGCGGCCCACAAGATCCAGCTCGGCCAGGTACACGGGCGCCAGGGCCATCGTGGTGTCGGTGATCTGGACGCTGCGCGGCCCTATCTCGCAGTCCTTTGTGTACGTGCGCCCGTTCCTCCCCTTGTAGCTGTGGACGGACGAATAGTCGTCAATGATTTGCTCCCTCACGATCTCATGGAGCCGGTCGATCCCGACGGAGAACTGCTGCCTCTCCACCGGGCACTCTGGCATCTCGGGGGAGACGGCGTCCGAGAGCCGGGTCGCGGCAAAGCGCCTAGCCCAGTCGCTGCCGACCACCTTGCCGTCTGTAGCGCGCACGGCGTACGCGAGCCCCCTCTCGTCCACGGAGTGGATGTGGTAGGTGGCCGTGCTGAACTCCTGCGAGACGTCGGCCCTTACCAGGTAATACGGCTCCAGGGTGACCTGCCGCACGTTCATCTCCAGGATCTCCGAGACCGGGCGCGGGTGGCTCTTATGCCGCATCGTGGCCGCCACGCGCGCGGCCGTCTCTGCGCCCGACGGGGACGGCCAGTACCGCACTGACGCCGTGCCGCCGTCAACCACGAGCGCGATCCCGGCGCTATCCGCGGCGCTCGCCAGCCGCCCCATGTCCCATAGCTCCATCCTGATGTCGGAGATGGCGGCAGCCTCCTCGCGCGCGCTCTTTGAGTACTTGCCGGTGGTGATGACGATCCCCTTCGAGGCGCCCGACGTGATGCACGCCGAGTGGAGCTTTTGGATCACGGGCCTGCCGACGGTGGCAGACATGTAGTGCTTGCACTCGACCACGGTGACGCCGCCGTCGCCCCGTATGAGCAGGTCCCGGCCCCGGTCCGCCACGCCGCCTATCCTCTCGACGCTGCTCGAGTGCAGGAGCCTCGAGAGTATGCGCTCGCAGAGCTTTTCAAACTCAAAGCCGTCCAGCCTGTCAAGGTGGACCGTCTCGCGGGCCATCGGGGCGGGGCCCCGGGCTCTGTATTTATACCGTCACGGATCCGCGGCCCGGCACATGCCATCGCCGTCCCGGTGCAGGCGGCTCTCGTAGGTTTATATGAAAAGCCGCCCAGGGAACCGCCGTGAAGCCGATCCGGGAGATGACCGCAAAGGAGCTCTGTGACGCGGTAAGGACGGGCAAGATAAAGTCCACCACATACAGGTCCTTTTCAGAGTACGTAAGGGACATGGAGTCCTGAGGCCCTACTGCACGGGGCTTGGCGGCAGGCGGTATCCGGCCACCGCGATATGCAACGTATAAAGCCCGAGGCCCCGCCCCCGCCGCCCGTGTCAGAGATCGTCGCCTCGGTCGCAATCCCGTCCATGGTGCTGACCATGATAGCATCCATCCTGCTGATCGAGAGGATCGGGAGGGGGCACAGGATAATACGCGACTTTGTCCCAGCATGGGCCGTAATCCCCACCATGGGGGTCGTGATAGCAGTCGACTATGTCTATACTGGCAACTTTATCCCCTAGGGACGCCTCGCAGGTTATTATATGGGATTCGAATAGTATCCATACAATGGACATGGACGGCATGACGGCGCTCAGGGTCCACGTGGCGCCCCTCGGGTTCGAGGTCGACAGGATAGTCCTGCCGCTCAAAAAGACAAAGGCCGACAGGCTCTGGCTGATAATCCACGACAACGTCGAGGAGTCAAGGGTGTCCGACACGTACCAGGAGAGGATCGAGAGGGCGTGCAAAAAGGAGGGCGTCGAGGTCGGGATCGGGCGGGCCGACAGGATGAGCCTCTTTGCGACCATCAGAAAGACGAGGGAGATCATAGAGGGGGAGGAGGGCAACTCCGTCTTTGTCAACGTCTCGTCCGGCTCCAAGATCCAGGCGATAGCGTGCATGATGGCGTGCATGGTGCTCAACAGGCCCAACGTGCGCCCGTTCTACGCGGAGCCTGACAGGTACGCCGCGTTCGACGGCAAGCAGCAGTCGTTCGGGCTGAGGGACATGCACCGGCTGTCCACCTACGAGCTGCAGACCCCCAAGCCCAAGCTTCTAGAGGCGCTGCGCATAATCGCGTCCCAGGACGGGCAAAGGATAACAAAGAAGGAGATGGCCAGGCTGGCCGACGAGCGCGGGATAATAAAGGTGAACGCGTCGGTGGACAACTATTCGCAGGCCAGGTTCGCGAGCCTCGACAAGAACATCATCGCGCCGCTGGAGAGGGAGTGGGGGTTCGTGAGCGTCGAGAAGATAGGCAGGACGCGCTGGATAGGCATGACCGACGACGGCAGGAACGCGGCAGAGTTCCTGGCCTAGCGGACCGTTACGATGCCGGACGTCCACGGGTGCAGCGTGCAAAAGTAGCCGTACGTGCCCGGCTCCTCAAAGACGGCCTCGAACGTGCCGAGCGGGCGTATGTGGCCGGACTGGAAGCTCCCGTCGGGGATCGGCGCCTTGCCGCCCACGATGGTATGCATCACGGAGTCGCCGTTGGTCCACGTCACGGGCGATCCGGGCGAGACGGTAACCTCGTACGGCTCAAAGCACGACCTTGACACCTCGCACCCGAGGGAGCCGGTACCGGCCGGTATCACGACGTCCGCCGGGCCCGGTGCGGCGGAGGGGCGCGGGGCCGGCTCTGGCTCAGGCGCAGTTTCAGGGGCAGGTTCAGGCGCCGGCTCTGGTTCAGGTTCCGGCTCGGGCTCCGGTGCGGGTTCGGGCTCTGGGGCCGGCTCTGGTTCAGGTTCTGGCTCGGGTTCGGGGGCAGGCTCTGGCTCCGGTGCGGGTTCGGGCTCTGGGACAGGCTCCGGTGCGGGCTCCATCTCCCCGGATGCGGCCACCACCGTGACGGATCCGACCATCCACGGGTGCACTATGCAAAAGTAGTCGTACGTGCCAGGCTCGTCATACGTGTACGAGAACGTGGCGTCCCCGAATATCAGGCCGCTGTCATAGAGCCCGTCGATCCCGGTCTCAAGGCTCCCGGCGGTCACCGTGTGGGCCGGGGCGTCCATGCTGGACCACTCGACCGTGTCGCCGGCGGATATGGTCAGCCGCGCCGGGACATAGCACTCGTCGTCGGCCTCGCACCCGGGGACGGCAGTGCCGGCCGGAATCACCACCTCGTGTACGGACGGCGTGGCGGACGCGGATGGTTCGGGTTCCGGTGCAGGTTCGGGGGCGGGTTCCGGTGCAGGTTCCGGCTCTGGCTCCGGCTCTGGCTCCGGCTCTGGCTCCGGCTCTGGCTCCGGTGATGGCTCCGGTGCAGGCTCGGGCTCTGGCGCCGGCTCCGTAGCGGACATGGGCGGCGCGACCTCCCCCGCCATCGCGCTGCCGGCGCCCGCCGGCACAGAGTCGAGCACCGTCACGGTGCCGGTCATCCACGGGTGCACGATGCAGACATAGTCGTACGTGCCCACCTCCTCGAACGTGAACCCGAACACGTCGCCGGGCAGGAAGAGCCCGCTGTCAAAGACGCCGGTCTGCTCGGCCACGGATGAACCGGCCGTCACCGTGTGCGCCGCCGTGTCATCGTTGGTCCACTCGATCGTGTCCCCCGCCGCTATGGTGATCCGCGCCGGGTCATAGCACGAGTCGTCCTCCTCGCATCCCGGGAGCGACGTCCCCTCTGGTATCCCGACCGCGTGGATCACGGGATCCCCGGGGGCGGGGGGCTCGTGCGTCCCGGCGCACTCGCCGATGTGGGCAAGGCTGACGCCCGCCATATCGATCTTGCACATGTTCGAGTACGTCGCGCCGTCCACGCCGCAGACGGGGTCGTACTCCTCGGTGCACGACACGTCGGCAAAGAGGGGGCCGCCGGGCACCTCGTCCGGGGCGATCCCTATCAGTGCTATTGACACGGCGGCCAGCACGCCCACCGCAGCTATGACGCCGTGCGCGAACTGCATCCTATCCACCCGTCAGCCTGGCAAACTTTTCGTTCTTGCTGAGCTTTTCCATGAACTCAATGTTGGAGAGGGCCACGACTGCCGACTCGACGACCGGCTTTTCTGGATCCTCGAGCGCCCTGTTCAGTGCCTCGCGGGCCTCGGCCGAGCCCACCACGCCGAGCGCGACTGCCGCCTCGTGGCGTACGAACATGCTCGGATCACCGGTTGTCGCCTCCGCCAGCGGCCCCACGCAGCTCGAGTAGCACATCTGCCCCAGCGAGAACGCCGCCTCGTGGCGGACCAGCTCGTTCTCGTCGTCCTTTAGCACCCTGGCGACGTGCTCGACCTTGTCCTCGCCCCCAAAGTCCACCAGTATGCACGTGGCCCGGGTCCGGACCACATAGTCCGGATGGTCCAGCAGCGAGACAAAATAGGCCGTGTCGTGCTTTTCGTACCTTGACTCCATCTCCGCGAATAGGGCCAGCCTGTCCTCGGTAACCGCCTGCAACTTGGGCGGGGGCCGGGCGCGTCCTATATTAGCCTACTTGGCAGCGGGGCCGCCCCGCGATCACGTGCCCGGGGGCCTCTTGGCGCCGCTATCTATTTAATGCAAAAAGCCGCGGGCGGCCCCATGAAGGCGGTCGTGGGGGAGAGGGCCCCCAACCTGGGCATATCGGAGTGGGTGCAGGGCGCCCCCACCAACCTCGACCAGGAGAAGGACCGCATCGTGCTAGTCGACGTCTTCCAGGTCAACTGCCCCGGCTGCTTCATGGGGGCCATCCCGGAGGCCATCGAGATCTACAAAAAGTACGGGGACGAGGGCGTGCGGGTGCTGGGCCTGGCGACGGCCTTTGAGGACTATGACAAGAACACGCTTGGGAACCTCCGGATGCTGCTCGAGACCGGCGAGGTGGTCGGCGACACGAGGGAGGCGCTCACCCAGTACGGCCAGCTCCGCGACGGCCGCCTCCCGTACAAGATACCGTTCCCCGTCGCCATGGACAGGCTGGAGAGGAGGGCAGGGGGGGCGACCGCCGAGCAGGTGATGGAGGTCATCTACCCGCAGATCCCCGACTTTGACTCAAAGCCCGAGGAGTACAGGCAGCAGGTAATCCAGAGGGCCAGGGCGTACCTTGAGGCAAAGGAGTACAGCGCCGAGACGTTCGAGAGGTACTCGCTCCAGGGAACGCCGTCCACCATACTGGTCGACAGGAGGGGCGTGCTGCGCGACGTCTCGTTCGGCGGCAGGGGCAGGACGGAGCAGATGGTAAGAAAGCTAATCAGCGAAGGATGAGCACCAGTATCGAGAGCGCCGCGACTAGCGCGAACCCCGATATCAGCGCCGCCTTTGCAGGATCCACCCCACGGCCCCCGCCGACGCCGCGGCCCCGGCTATCGCCCACCACAAGTACCCCGGGTCCCCGGGATCGGGCGCGCCCGCGCCGGCGGGGCGCACCTCGAGCACGTGCTCGCCCCTGCCATCAAACTCGAGCGTGGCAAAGACGACCTCCCCGTTGGACTTTACGTCCGGCTCTATTACCAGGCCGTCGAGCGCGAACACCGGGGAGGGGCCGGCGAGCGCGGCCGGCAGCACGATCTCGCCTAGGCTCGAGTTGAGCCCGCTGCTGATGCGCACCTCGAGCACGCCGCCCTCGAGGCCGTACCCCGTAACGTCAAAGTTTCCCACGATCCTGCCCTCCAGCCCGGGCCCGAGGTCCAGCTGGCTGACGAGGCCGGTCCTGTCAGAGAGAGGCGCGGCCGCGGCGAGCGGGAGGAGCAGCGCCACGTGCAGCGCGGCAAATAGCGCCACGCGCCGCAACTAGGACGCCCTTGCGCGCGTCCTCATCTCCGGATCCCCGGAGACGCGCGGGTGCTCCGGGTCCGCAAGTATGACCTCGTACCAGTAGTGCTTGCCGTCCTTGTAGACAAAGTACGACCCGAGCAGCCTCATGTTCGGGTGCCGCTCCATGACGCGCCTCTCGGCGACCTCCTTCATCCCGACGTCGGCCTTTATGCGCACGACGCCGAGGTGCTTTGGGCGCCTGCCGCCGGTCGGCCTCTTCTTGCGCATGCCGCCGGTCCCCACGCGCATCCTCACGACCGTTATCCCCTGCTTTGCCTTGTAGCCGAGGCGCCTTGCCCGCTGGGGCCTGCTGGGCCTCTCTATCCGGCAGATGGCCGGCTGCCTCCGCCAGGCCACCACGCGCTCGCGCAGCTCCGGCGCGTTCTCCCTCCAGAGCCGCACCCACGTCCTGTCCTGACTTCCGGGCATGGCGCGGGGCCCGCGGCGCCCCCTTTATAACCGTCCACACCGGGGCCTCGCCCGGGATTTTTATAGACCGGGCAGGGGCCGCCCCACATGGGAAAGCTGCTGCCTGCCTGCGCGGCCGCCCTGCTTGCAGCCTGCGCCGTGCCCGCCGCCTCTGGGCTCGGGATAGAGATGGAGAGGGAGGTGTTCGGGTACTGTGAGCGGCTCTCGTACGTGGTGACCGTGGACGAGGTCGCCGGCGGGCCGGCGTACGTGGTGATACGGGACTCTGGGGGCACGGCGGGGAGCCCCATACCGCTGCCGATCAGGTCAGAGACGACGGTCGAGACGGCCCCGTTCCCGTTCGAGAGGGAGGTCTTTCCGGAGGGCGCCTATGCGGTCGAGATATCATATGCCGGGAGGACGGCGCAGGCCGGGTTCGAGGTCGCCGACCTTGGGATCGTCTGCATACCGGGGACGGCAAGGCAGGTCGTGCTGGGGTGGGCCACCGGGGGGGCGTCCGACGGGTTCATGGTCGACGCGCTGCAGAGGTACGTCGGGGCTGCAAGGATCCCGTTCGAGATAGAGGGGGATATCATATACGAGATATCGCTGCCGGGGTGGGTGCGCGGGGCGGGCGCCCTCTGGGCGGCGGGGGCGATAACTGACGCCGACCTAGTCGGGATCATCAACTACGTGGCAGGCATGGGCCTGCTGCTTCCGGGGGAGGAGGACAGGGCCTGAACGGGCAGGCGGCCGCGACGTGGGCGGCGGTGGCAGCCATTGCCGCCGCGGCCGCGTACTCTGCCGTCGGGGTGGCCGCGGCGCACCTTGTCGAGTACGGGTGGGCCGGCCCCTACGAGTTCTCGTTCTTCAACCTCTCAAACCACGGCACCGTCGAGTTCTGCAACAGGGTGCCCTTCTGGGCCGAGCACACGGGGTCGGTGTTCGAGCTGCACATAGGCGAGGAGGTGCTAGGGCAGTTCAGCACCGAGAGGGCCATCTTCGAGCCGCTCGGGAGGCTGGTCCAGGAGGGCAGGTTCACAAGCGAGCAGTTCCCGTACGCGCAGCACACAATGTCGACTGCGGACATCGGCCTCGAGCTGCCGGACTCGTTCGACGTGAACGAGATCAGGGTGATCCACAGGATGGGGACCAGCCTGCTGGGGTTCATCCCGTACCACGCCGAGCACGTGATGTCCGGATCGACGTTCTACGTGAGGATGTCAGAGCCCTGCTAGAGGCGGTGGGCCCTGGCCGCTATGCCCAGCACGACGCCGATGATGCCGGCGCCGATGAACGCGACAAAGAAGCCGACGCCGAGGTCGCGGCCGAGCGTCCGCAGCGTTATGGGCTGGGCCGGCGCCTCTTGTATGACGCACTGCCCGTCCTTGAACACGGTGCCCGGGCCGCAGCGGTCGTCAAGCACGCAGGCGCCGTCACGCAGGATCGTGCCGGGGCCGCACTGGGTCGCGGTCGGGGCGGGCGCCGGTGCCGGCGCGGGTGATGGCGCGGGTGTAGGCGCAGGCGCGGGTGTAGGTGCCGGAGCTGGCGCCGGGGCGGGAGCTGGAACCGGCTCGGGCTCGGGTTCTGGCTCCGGTACAGGTTCGGGCTCCGGCTCGGGCTCTGCATCGGGGCACTGACTTACGCCGGCAAGCGTGCTGCCGAATATCTCGATCTCGGCCGCCCCGGCCTGCACGTCAATCGACAGCATCCTCGCGGCGTCGGTCTTTTCACCCTCGGTCACGGAGGACGGGTCGTCCTCGCCGTCCACAAGAATCAGGAACTCGCCGTCAAGGCCGCCGCAGCTCTCGTCAATAAGGGATCTTGGCAGCGTGAGATCCAGCGTGCCCCCGTCAGCGGCGTCAAGCATGAAGCGGAGCGAGATAAAGTCAAGGTCAAACTCGGTGCCCGTCACCGTGACATCGCCGGTAAACTCTACGTCGAACGACTCGCCGTTGACGTCCACCGTGGTGGTCTCGGCGTACGCCGCGGCGAACCCGAGCCCGGCAAGGACTGCCAGCCCGAGCGATATCTTGAGGATCGCGCCCTGGCCCGGCAGGCGGATCTCCTCCTGGCGCCCCTCCGCTGCTATCATACCCATGCCCCCGGATCGCCGCCTAAATAAGGGGACGGTGGTAAAAAATCACGTCCAAGTCAAGCTTTTTTGCCCGGCACGGCTAGATCACGCCCCGCAACGCCTGCACGATCTTCTCGGCGGCCACGTTGGCGGCCAGGGACTGGGCCTCCCTCGTCTGGGCGCCGACGTGGGGGGTCAGCACCACGTTGTCAAGCCCGGCGAGGCGGGACCCGGTAGCAGGCTCCTCCTCAAAGACGTCGAGCCCGGCCCCTCCGAGCCGGCCCGCCTCGAGGGCCTCGTAGAGGGCGTCCTCGTCCACGACCCCGCCACGGGACGTGTTTATGAGCACCGCCGTGTCCTTCATCAGGGCGAGCTTTTGGGCGCCGAGCAGGTGGCGCGTCGAGTCAAGCAGCGGGACGTGCAGCGACACATAGTCGGAGCTTGAAAGCAGGGTGTCAAGGTCGGCCCGCATCAGGCCAACCTCCTTTGCGAACGCGGGGTCTATATCCACCACGTCGTACCCGATGATGTTCATGTTGAGGGCGCGCCCCATGCGCGCAAGGCGCCGCCCGATGTTGCCAAGCCCCACTATCCCGAGGTACTTGCCGGCAAGCTCCGTCCCCTTTAGCTCCTTCTTGAGCCACTTTCCGTCCCGCATGCCGCGGTCGCCCCTGCACGTCTGCCTCGCAAGGGATAGCATCATGGACAGCACGAGCTCGGCGACGGCGTTGATTGCGCCCTCGGCCGCGTTGAGGACGCGGATATTCCTGGCGGAGGCCGCATCCTTGTCGATGTTGTCAAGCCCGACTCCGACCCGCGCGACGACCCTGCACTTTGTCGCCTTTGCGATCACGTCGGCAGTTATCCGGGTGCGGCTGCGTACAACCAGCACGTCATAGCCGGCGGCCCGCTCGAGCAGCTGCTCGGGGGTGATGGACGGCTCGTAGGAGACGGACAGGCCGTTCTGCTTTAGGATCTTGCCGAGGACGGGGTCCACCTCGTCGCAGACCAGGACGGAGCCTTCAAGGGACACGCGCGGCCGTCCCGGCCCTCCGAATATAACTGTGGCAGATCGCGTCCCGGGCGGATCCGCCGCCGGGGGATGCGCCCGGCAGAAGCCGCCGGATCCGAGCCGCCCGGCCCGGGCAGATACGAGCTGCAGGATGGTGCGCAGGGCCGCGCATGCGGGTGTCTGAAAAAAGGCGTAATACGCCTAGGGTATTGGCGGAAGCGTAGGTATGAGTTCCCACAGAGCCACGTTACCAGCGTCCTTCTTCTGCTGCACGACTTCGTCCGTGTACAGGCCGTGGATGTTCACCCTCGGATGCTCAATGCTGTTCATCCCCATCGGGGGCACGGCGCTGCTCGGGTTACCAAGTACGTGTGCGTACGAGTCTACCGGAGCATCGATGATCCCCGCCTCCATCAGCCTCGGGTTGAGGCCGAACGGATCCCCTGCGACAAAGATCCCTATGGCGCCCGTGTAGATGGCGGCATAGTCGTGATTCACGAACGCGTACGTGCCCGGCTCGTCAAAGACCAGGTCGACGATCATGTTCTGCGACCCGCCCAGGTTCCACGTCTCCGTGGCGGCCGACTGGACCCTGTTGCCCTGGGTGATGCGGTCGAGGATCTCCCCCACGATGTGGAAGAAGACCGGCTCGTTGCCCTGGTTCTCGACGAAGATCCTCACGTGCTGGTCGAGCTCCACGTATAGGAGCTGCGACTGCAGGTGCTCGTTCTCGATGTCCCTCCACGGCTGCGCCGGCACGAAGACGTTGCTTTTCTCGTCTCCCTTGACCAGCTGGTTGTGCAGCGTGTTCGGAGTGTACGCGAACTGGATCCCGTTCACGACGGTGTGCTTGTTCTGGTGCTTGAACATGGCCGCCGCGTCGTAGAAGCCCTCGTCGGTCAGGTACAGCTGGTTGAACTGTAGCTGGAACTCGAGTGCGTCCGCTGGGTAGAACTTGCGGTCGATCACGCCGCTGCCGCTCGTCTTCTCTACCATCAGCTTCTTGTATCCGTTGGCCGGATCAACGATCGCGATCCCGTACATGCCGGAGAGCACGTGTTGGTCCATACTAACTAGTTGGACACCAGAGCAGTGGTACTTGAAGACGCCCGCTGCCTCTGCAATGTAGCAGTACGTGGTTGATTCGCCTGGAAGGACTGACTCGAATGCGCCCGACGTGATCTGCGACGAGTGCATGTCGTTGCCGTGCCCGACGGCCTCATCCGGGGGTATCGTGAGCGTCATCTTTACGACGTCGCCCTGCGTCACCCGGAGCGTGGGACCCGGCACCTGACCGCTGAAGGTCATGGCCTGGTACGTCTTGCCGCCCATGATGGGTAGCTCGACGCTCTCGCCCGTCAGGTTGAACTCGTGGACCTGTCGTCCAGAGTTCTCCAGTACGTCACAATCGGTCTCTGCAAATGCCTTTGGCATGTTGAGCTGCAGCCCGCCCATCCGGTGGACGTGTTCCAGCGCAGAAAGGTCTGCCTCTGCGACGTTCAGAACCTGTCCGGCCATCTGGGACTGCGTGAACGTGCTTCCGAATAAGGTAGCGCCCACCACGGCCACTGCCGCGACCGTAAGGAGCGTGCTTGCTCGCTTATTCATGGCCGGGGGGGCTAGATCGTGCCCATATAACAATTGCCCTCCAAAATGGCCCGGATCCGGCCCCCGATCAGCCCCCGGAGCGAAAAAAGAGTGAATAATGGGGGGCCAAGGGGGCCCGGCCATGAGGTACAGGACGGACGAGGACTCGCTCGGGAGGGTGAGGGTCCCGGCCGACGCATACTATGGCCCATTCACGGCAAGGGCCGTCGCCCAGTACGTGGCGACAGGCACCCCGTCCCACCCGGACCTGGTGGCCGCCTTTGCCATGATAAAGAGGTCGGCGGCGGCGGCCAACGTCAAGACGGGGGCGATCGACAGGACCCGCGGCAGGGCCATCATGGCCGCCTGCGACCGGATACTCGGCGGCAGGTACGCCGACCAGTTCGTGGTCGACTCGATAAACTCGGGGGCCGGCACCGCCGTCAACATGAACGCCAACGAGGTGATAGCCAACGTGGCCCTGTCCATCCTCCGCAAGAAGAGGGGGGCGTACGGCCACCTGCACCCCAACGACCACGTCAACATGTCCCAGTCAAGCAACGACACGTACCCGACGGCGATGCACGTCGCCATCCTGCGGGCGCTCTCAAGGGCGCTCCCCGCCGTCAGGACCCTCGAGGGATCCCTCTCGAAAAAGGCGCGCGAGTTTGCCTCCCACACAAAGGTCGGGCGCACCCACCTGATGGACGCGCTCCCCGTCACCCTGGGGTCGGAGATTTCCGCGTACGCCACGGCAGTATCCCGCGCGCGCGGCGGCATCGAAGAGGCGCAAAAGGGGCTCCACAGGGTAGCGCTCGGCGGCACCGCAGTGGGGACGGGCGCCAACGCGCCGCGCGGGTACAGGAAGGAGGCCGTGCGCCAGCTGGCCCGCATATCGGGGTTCCCGCTATCCCCCGAGCCGGACATGCAGTACGGGCTGCAGAGCAGGCACGCCGTCGCGCGCGTCTCCTCGTCGTTGAGGAACCTGGCCTCCGAGCTGGGCCGGATATCAAACGACATCAGGCTGATGGCATCAGGGCCGATGGCGGGGCTGGCCGAGGTCGGGATACCGGCGGTCCACGCAGGATCCTCCATAATGCCCGGCAAGGTGAACCCGTCGCTGGCCGAGTCCATGAACATGGTCTGCTTTGAGATATCGGGGTGCGACCACGCCGTCTCGCTGGCGGCCGGCGCCGGCCAGATGGAGCTCAACGTCATGCTGCCGGGGATGCTCAGGTGCGTCCTCGGGCCGCTCGGGATGCTAGAGAGGTTCGTGCCCGTGTTCGCGGCCAACCTGGTCGACGGGCTGACGTCCGACAGGAAGAAGCTGGCAGAGAGGGCCGCCTCGACCCCCGTGATAGTGACCCTGCTTGCCCCAAAGATAGGCTACCAGAGGGCCTCGGGGCTCTTCAAGGAGTCGCTCAGGACGGGCCGGACGGTCAGGGACCTTGCCGTCTCGGCGGGGCTGGTAACGGAGGCGCAGGCGGACGCCCTGCTAGGGTGATGGCCCGGATATACGTCGAGGGGCACGGGTGCTCTGCAAGCCACGCCGACACGGAGATGATAGCCGGGATCGTGGCGGCCGGCGGGCACGAGATAGCAGGATCCCCGGAGGGGGCGGACCTGAGCATGCTGGTCACCTGCTCTGTAAAGGACCCGACGGCCGACAGGATGGCGTACAGGATAAGGGAGCTTGGCAGGGGCAGGCTCGTCGTGGCCGGCTGCCTTCCAAAGGCAGAGCCTGGCGCCGTCGAGAGGCTGGCCGGCGGCGCCAGCATGATGGGGCCGGGCGCCGTCGCGATGGCGCTCGAGGTCGCAGAGTCGGCGCTCGCGGGCGAGAGGCGCGTCGAGCTCGGGGACGCCGGCCCCAAGGTGGGCCTGCCGAGGATCAGGATGAACCGCGCCATATCCATAGTAGAGATAGCAAGCGGGTGCCTCAGCGAGTGCTCGTTCTGCCAGACAAAGCTCGCAAAGGGCGGGCTTGAGAGCTACAGGCCCGCCGACATCGCGGCGCAGGTGGAGCGGGACGTGGCAGACGGCTGCAGGGAGGTCTGGCTCACCTCGACTGACAACGGCTGCTACGGGCTTGACATCGGGGCGGACCTGCCGGGGCTCGTGCGCAGGGTCGCTGCGATCCCCGGCGACTTTATGGTGAGGGTCGGCATGATGAACCCCATGTACCTCCCCCGGATGGCCTCCAGGCTGCTTGATGCCATGTCATCCCCCAAGGTCTTCAAGTTCCTGCACGTCCCGGTGCAGAGCGGCAGCGACCGAGTGCTGTCCGAGATGGGGCGCGGCCACACGGCAGACACCTTCCGGGAGGTGGCCGCCGAGGCGAGGGAGAGGATAGGCGCCACCATATCGACTGACATCATCGCGGGGTTCCCCGGCGAGACGGAGGAGGACTTTGCAGAGACGGAGCGGCTGCTCGGCGAGGTCCGGCCCGACGTGGTCAACCTCTCAAGGTATTCCAAGAGGCCCGGCACGGAGGCGGCCCGGAGGGACCAGCTGGATGCTGCCACCATCAAGGGGAGGAGCGGCAGGCTGCACGGGCTGATCAGGGGGATGACGCTCGAGGCCAACAATAGGTGGATCGGCTGGAGGGGCAGGGTGATCGCAGACGAGGCCACCGACGGCGGCATCAGGGGCAGGAACGCCGAATACAAGCCGATCTATATCACGGGTGGAGCCGAGATCGGCGCGTGGTCCACTGTGGAGGTGGTCGGGGCGACCCCCAACGCGCTGCAGGCCGTGATCGCAAGCTAAACTTTTTCGATCCCCCGTACCACTAAAAGAACGTAAGAAGGTTTTTTATCCAACGATCCATGGGGGTGCCGTTGGATCTCCGGATAAGGGCGCCCGTCCTGCTAGCAGGCATCGGCGGGGCCGGCTCGCGCATGGCGGCGCTGATGTCAGAGGCGTCCGGGATCGACCACGTCAGCATCGGCAGGGGCGACCTCGGCGGCAGGCAGGCCCGCATAGGGACCGGCGGCGTGGTGAACCCGTCAGTGAGGCTGCTCAGGGCGGCCGCGTGCGGGGCCGAGGACCAGATAGAGGAGATGATGGAGGGGTACGGGACGGTCGTGATGGTGGCCAACCTGGCCGGCAAGGACGGGGCGGCGATAGCACCGGTCGTCTCCGGGATATGCTCAAGGACCGGCAGGGGCCCGGTATCAATAGCGGTCATGCCGTTCGGGTACGAGGGGGCGCGGCTATTCGAGGCCGGCATCGCCCTGCGCAGGCTCAGGGAGGGATCGGATGCCACGATCGTCATCGACAACGACTCGATGATGCAGAGCAACCCCGACCTTGCGCCGGAGCAGTGCTATGATATCGCAGACTCTGCGGCAAGGCACCTTGCGTGCTCGCTCGGGTCGCTGGCCGAGGGCGGCACCGGGATACTGGCCGCCGGCAGGGCCGGCAGGGACGCCGAGGAGTCGCTCCGGGACGCGCTCCGCACGCTGTACGGGAGCGCCCCGCCCGGCTCTGTCAGGAGGTCGCTCCTGTATGTGATGGGCGGCGGGCTCTCTGCAGGCGCCATCGGGCGGATAACAGAGGTGGCAGGCGGCATGCTCGGGGGCGGCGGCCTGCACGTGGATCCTGCCGCGTCAGAGTCAGGGGTGGTGGTGCTGTCGGCCGTCCAGGGGGCCACAAAGTTTGACGGGTACGACCCGCTCGGTGCCATCGGGCAGGAGCTTGACTGGGACGTGCCGGAGTGCAGCATCGACTGCGGGCTGCAGATGTACCAGATGGAATAGTCCCGTCAGGGTTTTGCGTCTTTTGGATCGTCCTTCGGGTCTGGCGCGGGCCCGTCCGTCCGCGCGTCCTTTGGCGGATCGGCCGGCTCCTTTGGGGGATCGGCCGGCTCCTGCTTTGCTGTATCGGGCTTGTCGGCGGGCGCCGGCTTTTCGGCCGCCGGCGGGTCGGCCGGCTTTGGATCGGCCGGCTTTGCTGTATCGGGCTTGTCGGCGGGCGCCGGCTTTTCGGCCGCCGGCGGGTCGGCCGGCTTTGGCGGGGATCCGGGCTTTGGCGCGTCAGGATCCGAGCCGGGCTGCGTATCGGGATCGGGCCCGGCGGCCGGCGCGTCCTCAGGCTTTGGGGTTTCAGTATCAGGCCCGGTGGAAGGCTCGGCGGAGGGTGCGCCGTCAGGCTTTGGGCTTTCAGCGCCAGGTTCTGCAGAGGGGGCATCTCCAGGCGGGCCCTCTGCAGTTTCCTGCGCGCCGGCATCCGGCGCGACGGGCGCCGCGTCATCATCCCCGCCGAGCACCTGGCCCGGGACGAGGTCCCCGTCGTAGAGCGAGACCAGCGTGTCGCCGTCATCGGTCCTGCCGATCATCACGCGCACGCGGCGGGGCGGGCTCCGGGCACCGCGGGCCCAGACGCGCCTTGCCAGGTCCTCGTCTATCTTTACCGCCTCGGTCCCGGCGTGGCGCCTTGCAAACTCGCGTATCATGTTTATCGCCCGGACGGCCCGGTGCTGCGGCTGGGACAGCAGCACCTTGCCCAGGTTGATCGTGTGGATTCGCTCCTCGGCGGACATCCTAGCCTACCCCCGTGTGGGCCGACCGCCACGCCCTGCGCTTTGGGTTCGTCCGGACGCTCCTCTTGGTCTTTATGATTATCCAGGCGGGGACGGGCTCCGCCTGCTTTGCCTTCTTTATCAGCCTCACCTTCCGGGGCGAGGACTTTCGCGCGGCCACGCGGGGCGGCCCCGCGCGGCTCTTTTTAAGTCAACCCGTCGGGGCCCGCCAGGGGCAGCAGCTGCTCAAGTATCCGGGCCGAGGCCCCCCAGATCACCGTCCCCCCGTGCTGGAACGCCCCCGCCCCGCGCACCCGCCCCCCGTCCGGATCCGGATCCGGGGCCAGGGTGGCAAGCAGCGGCAGTAGGGGCATCTCAAGCAGCCTGTCCACCTCGGGGCCGGCCTCGAGGGGCGGCCTCGCCGGCAGCCACGCCAAGAACGGCAGTATGACGAACCCCGTGTTCAGAGTCCTGACGGGCTCAAGCACCCGCGCGACGCCGGCGCGGCCCACGCGGAGCCCCACCTCCTCGCGGGCCTCCCGGAGGGCCGTATCCAGCAGGTCGGCGTCCCCGGGATCCCGCTTGCCGCCGGGGAACGCGGCCTCGCCGGCGTGTATCCGCATGGATCCCGGCTTTACTGTCATTATTATCCGCGGCCCCGTCCCGTAGAGGACGGCCAGCACCGCCGCCTGCCTGCCGGGGGGATCGGGCACCTTCCCGCCCACCGCCGATCCGACGCGCCAAAGGTCCACGGGGTCCCCTGCGCATTCAAATATTTAACCGGGGGGCCCGTGCCCGGCCCCATGACGGTGAGGTACGAGGCGAACCCGCCAAAGAGGGCAGCCGGGGAGGCGGCGATGGAGCGGTTCGTAAGGAGGGCCGCCGACGCGGCCGACCTCTGCGACGCCATACACATAACGGAGAACGTGCTGGGGTATGATCGCGTCACGCCGCTCGAGGCCGGCAGGGCAGTAGCCGCGGCGGCCCCCGGCACCAGGATGACTGCCACCATGAGGACGCGCGACAAGGACGCCGCCACCATAGACGGGTTCGCCGCCTCGTGCGCCGGCGCCGGTTTCTCGGGGCTGCTGGTCGTCAACGGTGACCCGCCGCGGGACGGCAGACCCGACTCGGGGCAGGTGCCGAGCGCCGTCGTCTCGAGGCTGTCCGGGGTGGCATCGCCTGCGCTCTACCTCTCGGCGCCGGCCAGCCCCGACTATGCCAGGATGGGCGCAAAGGTGCGGGCGCGCCCGCGCGGGTTCTTTACGCAGGTCATCCGGGACGCCGGCCAGGTCAGGGCGCTGGCCGAGAACCTGGCCGGGTTCGAGGTGATACCCACGCTGCTCTACCCGTCGGAGAAGAACAGGAGGTCGGCAGAGTTCCTGGGGCTGGACCTTGACGCGTACGGGCCGGGGTTCCCGGCGCTCGCCGAGGAGGCGCTCCAGATGACGGGGGACGTCCTGGTGACCTCGCCGGCCGACTATGAGGGCGTGCGCGGGTTTCTAGGGACGCTCTGAGCTGCAAGAGTGATGACATCGGGACGATCAGATATTGTGGTGTCAACAGAGGCTATCCGTAATCGAACATAACAAAGGCTCATGCCTAGCACGATCCTACAAGGACGCCGGGATTTGGACTGGCCGCGAGTGTGTGAGGCGTGATCGTGTCCAGACAGGTGACGATCACGCCGCAAGCCGGGGGGGGAGTCCGAACCTCGGGTGTGGCTCGCGCCGCCGGTCTGCGTCACCCGGATCAGGCTCCTGCTGAGCGCCTCCAGCCATATGCAGATCCAGAAGACATACTGCAGGTGCATGAACTTGCGCACGTCCATCAAGTCCAAGTTTACCATGCCCACGACGGTGTCGACGTTGTCGTTGATCTCCCCGTGCGCGCCCTCATGTACGCAGGATATCGTCCTGAACCTCTTCAGCGGCCATATGCCGTACTCCGCATCGAGCCCCCGGATCGCGACACCGCCGTCGTACTGGTCCGCTGTAAGATCCTGTGCCTTACCGTCCCTGTTCTCCCTACTCTTGACCGGTTTCCTCACGTACGGCATCGGGAGGGCGTAGGCGAGCCCCCGGACCCCCTGTCAGTGATTATCATGTACGCGAGGCCGAGGTTTGCCGCACATTTCTTGAGATCTGCCAGCAGATTCTTGCACAGGGCGATGTCCGGCACCTTGGCCGGACGGTCTAGGTTATTGTCACGATCCACTTTAGCCTGTTTGCCACCACGACGACGTTGGCCGATAACTTTTTCCCGCGCCCGTACCGCGGGTCGCCTCCTTCCTAGGGCATTCTTCTTTCAAGACAGTGTTCTCGGCCTCCAGCCGAGTCATCCCCCGGACCGCGCTCTGAGAATCCCCCGTGCTGCCATCTTGCGTAGGATGGGATCAGGTTGATCTTAGATCTTTAGATCAAAGCTGGATCCTAGTTGCACGTGGTCTTTCCGATTATGCATAGGATTTAGCTGCCCCCACCGGAAACGTGTCAGAGGTATTGTCGGTGATCGTTGGTGCCGGAATCTGCCAATCAGACACACTTGCTACGCCCAGAGAGACTTTGGTATTTCGAGATCACACTGCCTTGGTCATATTATTGGGGCATCAATATATTACGGCGGAGGAGGATCCAGCGTGGTAATTGTTTTCTTCACCACTGTGTCCTTTTCACCACGAACACCCACTGTCACCGTATATTCTGTGCCTGAAGATACATTGGAGATCACGTGTGACGTCATGATGATCTTGGCGGTATATTTATTCTCGGTTCCAATTTCCGTTATTACCAGCCGGTATACTGGATCGCCGGGATAGGGATCCCATGAAACGCTAATGGTGTCGTGCGTGGCATCTATCTGGAGGTTTTTTATGCGCGGATCGACCACCGACACGGTCATGTTTACGACTGAGGTGTTGCCTGAATCATCGGTGGCGGTAAACGTCACGGTCGTGTTGCCGACCGGGAACTTTGCGCCGGGGCGATGTGAGCTCGACACGTCCACATCTATATCCACGGCGTCCCGTGCCTCCGGCATCTCAAAATGAACCCTGGCTTTTCCTGTAGATTTTTTGGTTATTTCCGCTGGTACTACCGTGGAAAAGACCGGAGGGACGGTGTCTTGCACCGTGATGGCCTGCCGGTATACTTCTTTGCGCCCGTCACTGTATGTCAAAAGCCACACAACCTCGGTGTCGCCCACTGCCACGTATGCCGGGATGTTGTATTGGATTAGGCTTATAGGCCCGTGTGCCTCTGGCGTCTCGATCAAGCCGCGGTCAAGCGCGGTCAGCGGCCCGGCTGCCTCAATGGTCAGGGCGGGCAGAACGTGCTCTATGCCGCCGTCAGTGGCATGTGCCACGGAGGTCGCATACATGCAGACTGCCACAAGCCCGAGTACGGCCAATTTGCAGTCCACGCTCCTGCGGATCGCCGTGCCCTTAAAACTCTTGTGCGGCCGGAGCCCCGCATCTATGCCTGCTCGGTGCTTGGCATCCGTTCCAGCCTCAGGACCCTCTAGCGCGAGTGCAGGTACTGGATGGCGCGGGCCTCCTCTGAGCGCAGGAGATCCATCAGCTCGGGGGTCAGGCGCTCGGCCTTTACGGGGGCGTCGATGGAGAAGGACTTGCCGACGGTGTTCTCGATGGACCCAGAGTCGAACACCAGCCTGGCCTTTTCGCGCTCG
Organism: Nitrosopumilaceae archaeon; assembly: GCA_900620265.3. Taxonomy (GTDB): domain Archaea; phylum Thermoproteota; class Nitrososphaeria; order Nitrososphaerales; family Nitrosopumilaceae; genus Nitrosopumilus. Next base: position 38,139 of record UYNY03000084.1, read on the forward strand.
GCCTCGAGCAGGTCCTCAAAGCCCGCGTGGATCCTCGTCATGACGGTCACCTCGGGGTCCTGCAGCCGCTCAAAGCCGGCATGGGTGAGCTGGAACCATGACCCGTACGAGTTGCGCAGCCACGCGAACCCGTCCTGGTCGGTCCAGACGTCGTACCTGCGGTCCTCCTGGACGAGCCGGACCGTCTCGACGGGGTGCTGGTTGCCGCGCTTTATCGAGAACTGGGCCGTCTTTGCCGGCAGGAGCGGGTCGCCGGTGAACTCGACGCCGTCGTTGACGTAGGTGGTAGTTATCCGGCGGTCTATATCCATGGCAGAGATCGCCATCACGTCCGACTTTAGCGGGGCAGTCACCCGGAACTGGATGGTGAACTCGTGGCAGACGGCGTCAGTCGACGCGTTGCACCTCGTGCTGCTGGCCGACACGGCCGTGCCCTCCGGGTCCAGGAGGCCCTCCTCCTGCTCGTGTATTATATCCTCGATGGTATACTCGAGGTTCTCGCCGTACTCGACCCCGAGGCGCACCTTTATCTCGGCCTCGGCGTCGGTCACGCGCGAGAGATCCGGAACGCCGAGCGAGAGGATCACCTCCTCGAGCGGCCAGTCGGAGAAGGCCTTCATGGTGACCGTGTTGGTCTCGCCGATCGGGGCTGACGCCCTCTCAAAGTCGACGTGGTAGTTGTCAGAGACGGTGAACGTCCTCCCGTTGAACGAGAACCCGCCGGCGACCAGCTGCTCGTTGCCGGCCCACGTCCTGCCGAACGTGGGGTTGAACTTCCAGTCGTCGTCAGAGACGCGGCTCTGTATCAGGATATCCAGCGAGACGCGGGCCGCCGAGGTCATCCCGGCCTCATAGTCCTCGCAGTCGTATATGGCCACGTACCTCCCGGGGGGGGCCTGTCTGAGGAACTCCGAGACGGTGATGCCGTTCTCGCCAAGGTCCACGTCGGCCCCGACCGGCACGCCGTACTGGATGGTCCTGTCAAGGACCTTCAGGATGGCGCCCGCCTCGGCCTGGCTCATCCTGTTGCTCACCGCGATGTCCGGCTTGCCGTCGCCGAGCCTGGCGGCCGGCACCTTTATGGGGTTCTCGTCGATGAACGCGGCCGCCGTGATGAGGGGGGTGAGCTCGCGCTGGCCGGTGATCGACGCGATGGCGGGGTTTGACATGCACTGTATCCTCGTCTCGTCAAACTTTGCGCCCGGCCCCTGGGTGATCCTCATCGAGCCGGTGAACTCCCTGCCGTCGAACGTAAAGACGGGCGCCTCCAGCTGCCTGATCAGGTCGGTCTGCTCGACCACCGAGACCGCCCTGCTGACGGGGGCCGCCGTGCCGCCGTTGAACTCGCACTGGTAGATGACCTCGTACTCGCCAAGCTTTGTCGTGTCGACCCGCTGGCCCACCACGGTGGCGTTCTTTGCAAGCGGCGCGCCGAACTCGCCGTCCGGGTGCAGGCAGAGGGCGCCCGGCTCGAGGTAGAGCTCGCCGAGCCCGAGCTCCAGCGGCTCGAGCTCGTCGACGGGCACCACGTCCTCAAAGACCGGCTCCGCCGAGCTTTCCGCCCCCACGTACTTTCTTGGCAGGATGGTGGGATCATCTATCGAGCTCGTGATCATCGTATAGTTGGTGGCCGTGTTGCCAAAGTTGTCGCGGCAGGTGAACGTGGCGTTCATGGCACCGACGAACTCGACCTTTGGCTCGTCGATCACCCCGAGGTAGCTGTGCACGAACGTCCTGGCGAACGACTTTTCGGGCAGCGGCTTTAGTGCGGTCCCCTCGAGGGGTATCACACGGTCGCCGACGGGGGTCACCGGAAAGTTGTCGACGCACGTGGCGCCCGGAAGGTCGGCGACGGGCGGCAGCGGGGGCGAGTACTGGTCGTCCGTGTCAAGCAGCACCGACTCGTGGTCCGGGGTTATCACGGGGGCCGTCCTGTCGTCGATGACCATGACGGTGCCGCCCATGCTGGCGGAGTTCCTGCGTTCGTCGACGCACGTGTACGTGACCGGATAGTCGCCCTTTTCCATGACATTGACCGTCCCCACAGCATTCACCTCTGCGTATCCAGTCCCGTCCCGGTTGTCGTTGCAGTCGGCCACCGGCGGGACGTACGTCTCGTTGAGGACCTGCATGTACGGTTCAACCCGGGGGTGGACGGTCGGCTGGGTCCTGTCATCGACGTCCGCTATGATGGACTTGACGGATTCGTTGTCCTTTGCATCGGTGCACATGAAGGTGATCGTCTGGTTCCCTATCATGTTGACGTCCACGTCGTCCGACGTCCTCGTGGCATCCGTCATGTCATCCTTGAGGCCGGACGGATCCTCGCACGTGGCCTCGATCTCCGGGTTCTGGGCATCCATGGCAGAGCTCAGCGCCACGCCCCACTCGTACTTTGTAAAGTTCGCGATGTTGAACATGAAGGTGGGGCCCGTGATATCCTGCTGGATAATCCGCGACACCTGGGCGGCGTTGCCGTCGCTGTCCACGCACGAATATTGCCCGTAAAAGACGTCCGAGTCAGCCGGCAGCGGGGAGCCGTCGGCCAGGCCGCCCGTGTACCTGGTGGTCACGTCGAGGTTGCCGTCCTCGGGATCGCCACAGGTGGCGCCGAACTCGTGGTAGTTGATGTCCTTGTCCACTATCTGCACCACGTCGTTCAGCAGGCGTATTGACGGCCCACCCATCTCGACCGGATCATCGTCGAGTATCTCCACCGTGCGGGTGAGCGGGGGCAGGTTGCTGGGATCAGTGCAGCGGTATTCGACGGTACTGGTGCGCTCGCTCGACATGGTATCGATCGTGGGAAGCGCGGCGGCGATCCCCGAGGTGCCAATTTTGACGCAGATGATCCCGAGGTTGGGCAGCGCCGACGGCTCGGTGCCGTTCTTTATGCGCAGCGGGTTCGGGCCAAGCAGAAAGCTCGTGTTGCTGGTGGCGGAGACGGTCACGCGCCGAAGCTCGCTCGTGTCAGCCTCGTTGCCGGCCGAGTCCACGCACTGGTACTCGACTAGCCAGTTCTGGGGTATGGACGTGTCCAAAAAGTTGGACCAGCCCACGTTGGTAGGATTGTCGGACAAATAGTACCGTATGTGCGATATCGGCAGGTCGCCATCCTGCGCGTCGTGGCAGGTGGCCCCGTGCTCCACGTACGTACCGCCCTGGTTCAGGTTAAGGCCCGTACGGGTCGCCCCGGGCGGGGGGAGGATCGTCACCACGGGGGCCTCCGTGTCGGCACCCTCCCGGACAAAGACGTTCAACGTAACCGTCTTTGCCTTGTTGCCGACAAGGTCTATACAACGGTATGTAAGCTTGTGTGTGTCAACTTCCATGTCGACGACCGCCGCGGTGGATATCGCCGGATCCGCGATGCCGGTTATATCCTGAGGCGAGGTCTGGTTGTCGTAGCATTTTGCACCCGGATCCTCGAACGTGGAGTCCTTTGCCACGGTATAGATATTACCGGGGTGGTTCAGTATGATGACGGGATCCTCGGCATCAGGGCCCAGTGTCGTAGATCCGAACATGATGCACGGGACAAACGTGGCCAAGGGATGCACCGTATCGGTCTGGACGGTGGTGGTGCCTCCGACGTTCCGCACCACTGTGTCCATACCACCGAACGTGAGCACCGACCAGGAATCTTCAGCGTTGGAACCAAATGTCCTGTATTCCGCAAGATCCACGTCGGTGTTTACAATCCGCTTTACTATATCCTGCGCGATGTTATTAAGCGTGGCGGAGTTCTTTATGCCCCTTACCGCGTAGATGTCGTCCTCGGGGTTATCCTCGTCCGACAGCTCTGCAAGCACTGTCGCGGGTGCAAAGAACGAGTATGTGCCAGAGACCTCCTGGCTAAAGTTGTACACATGGACCACCTTGCCTGTGGAGACTGCCTTTATCTCAAAGAAGGCAAGGTTGGCGTTGGAACGGCCAATATCGTTGTTCCCGGTCAGGACAAGCGTGACATCAAGCCCGCTGGCATCAAGGGATACGGACGTGCCGGCTTTCGTATCAAAGAATATGCCGCAGGCATTAGGTGCCTCGTCCCCCTCGTGCAGAAAGAGCCCGCCGTCAATATGCTCCGCGGGGAACGCCGCGTGGGCCTCCCCGGCTCCGACAAGAGCGAGGGCCAGCACGCCAAGAACCGCTGCAGGGATACAGGCACCAGAGACACCAACGCCCCCCGCCCCCGATCGAAGGGCATTGCGGCCATTCATCAAGATAAGCCCCCATGCCTAGTATATAAAAACATAGATCAAAAACCAGCCATTCGGGGTGAGAAAGCCGCCGTGCCGTCACGTATGATCGATCTTGGATCGGGCAATCCGCTGAACGCACGGGCCGATCGGCATATCGTCATCGACCCCCCTGACGTAACGGCAGGAAGACGTGCCGAACACCGCCCTGGGGCCGCCCCGCAGGGCGGGTCCGGGAAGAGGTCGGGGGGGATTTCGGGGAGGCACCAGCAAGCAGGACTGCCCCACCACATGCCTATAGTTACGTGCAAAAGTTTCTGAACTAGATCCAATCGTCCATAACAGTTATTGATCGCGCCCCCCGTGTAACGGCATGCACCAGTTGGACAAGGAGGAGTTCAGGAGGGCGTACAAGGCAGAGCGCGACCCGAACATGTGCAGGAGGCTGGCGGCGGTATGGCACTTCGTGTATCTTTGCAAGGACATAGAAGACGCCGCCGAGGACTCGATGTGCAGCAGGAACACCGTGTATGATTGCAGGTGGAAGTACCTGTCGGGCGGCATTGACGCCCTCCGGGACTCCCCCCGGTCCGGCAGGCCGCCAAAGGCGGGTAAAAACACGATGATGCGCATAAGGAGGATCGTGGAGTCCATGGACGGGATCATGCCAAAGGACGTGCGTGACCTTATACACGAAAAGTCAGGGACGTGGCTGCACACCAACACGGTGAGGCGCCACATGCACAAGTGGGACATGTCTCCAAAGACGACCACCAACATACACGTAAGGGCCGCGTCACCGGGGGAGGTCCGCA
>UYNY03000085.1 GCA_900620265.3 Nitrosopumilaceae archaeon
GTGGAAGGACCTCCAGGTCGGGCAGCCCGGACTCTAGCGCCTTGTCATAATGCCACATGGCCTCCGCGTGCCTCTCAAGCCCCGCGATGGCCCGTCCCTTGTAACAGGTGGCCCGGGCATCCCCCGGTCTTGCCTCTAGCGCCCTGTCAAACCAACCTGCCGCCTCCTCGAACTCGCCCTTTTCCACCGCGGCGCGGCCCCTCTCAAGGAACCCGTCATAATCGGGGTTTTCCATCGCCGGGCCGTGCGGCACGGCTTGATTTAGGTCTTTCCCGCCATATGGGGCGGGTCTGATTGAAATTAGTGATCCGGATACAAGTTTGACACACCAGCTATCTATGGCTAGGTGGTCTAGGGACACCATATTGATACTTAGCCACCGATAATTTTACAGCATTATTTAGTTTGTATTAATATCAAATAATGATTGGTCAACGTATCTTCTTCTAATACATTCCTGTTTAATTATTTTTATAACTGTATCTAACTGCTTTGAAATTTGAAAAATATTATTAAAAGAAAGACTGTATAATCCGATTGATTTTTTACCAGTTTTAAACATTAATTTTTTATTTTCACCGATTCCTTCCAACCAAAACGCGTCATGTGCTATAACATTTCTGAATTTATTATCAATGATATTGGATATTCCATATTCTTTTTCAAACATTGACAATAAACAACCTAGTGTATAATTTTGATTATCTATAACACATCTTGGTCCTTTACATTCACATTTACATCCTCCATTGCAACTTAAACCACATTTACATCTGCCATTACATTTATTTTTACAATTATTAACACAATCACATTTTCCACTGCAATAATCTAGCATACGTTTTGTCGATATATTATAGAATATTTTTGAAATCAATTCGTATCTTTGAAGAAAATTATACAAAATATTATTCAATAAGAGTATGCCTAGATCATTACCATTTATTATGTCATTATTAGATTCAAATTTAGCAATTTGTTTATCACTGATATTATCCAATAATTTTGAATTTAAAGTATCAGTATTAGTAATTCGAGCAAGTATATCACTAAAAATAAATTTATGATAATTTGAATCTTTATTATCAATATCTGTGATGAAGCCTTTAGAATCTAAACAATCAAATAAATTTTTTATTTTAATTTTTAATTCATTTTCATTGGTAATTTGAAGATGATGGACTTTATAAGATTCTGGTTTGAAATTTTTTATATTTTCACCATCATATGAAATTCTACCACCTCCTACATGCTGACTTGCTTCTGTCATTTCAAAACCAGATATTTTTAAGCTATCAATTCCAAACAATACTTTTGGAGTACCAACGCATTTACATTCATTTCTAGAACCATGAGTACAACCAATCGTAAAGTTACATGCTCCATCACATGATGTGCCTACACGTCTTTTATGATCTCTAAGTGAATGCTTGCAACTTTTACAGTACGTAGCATCCTCATTCAGTCCGGGATCCCCCTCTGTCACCCATTTGCTTCCTGCCATATCTGGTTTTTAATTCTGGCCTCTTTTTAAGTCATTGGCTCAATCGATCTGAACTGTGCTCACCATGCCTATATCACGGATTGCCGTAGAATCCAACCGTGTCATGCACGAGACACATGGGTATCCCCTACGAACCTGGTCAGAGGCTCGTGTTGATGCTCGCGTGGTCGATGACCGAGGTGGCAGTCGCCGACCCGTACCTTGAGATCTCGGCATACCCGTCCGGGACGGGGGGCGCCGTCCCCTCCGCCCGTATCCGGCTGTAAAAGTAAAACTCGACAAAGTCGCCCTCCTCCACGGGCACCGATATCGTGTCCGTGACGGTCACGGGGGCGTATGAGAACCGGGCCGTGTGGTAGGACGTCTTGTGGCCGGCGCCCCCCTCGTGGTCCTCGTCCGGCTGGTCGCTAAAGTGGATCCGGGTGGCGGCCCTCCCGCCCACCTCCACGGGCTCCCCGTTCACGTACACCTCGATCCAGGTGGTGAGGGGGTCCACCGGGGCTGGTGGCGGCGGCGGGGGCGGCCTCAGCTCGTACACGCGCGTGTTTGTGATCTCGGATGTGCCGTGGACGGTGGCCCGGACGTGCGCCTTTGCGTTTCCGTCGGCGGCGGCGATCATATAGGTGACGGCCCCTGCCGTCGACTCAATGTCATCCACAAAGCCACTAGAGTCGTCCCGAGATATGGTGCTGGAGACGGGGTCGGCGATCTTGAGGCCGGTCGCCCCCAGCACGTCGGATATCTTCATCCACGCCGGGACCCCGTTGACGTGAAGGCGCACGTCCCTGTACGGCGGGATGACGGGAAAGTGGATGTCCTCACCGGACGAGTACCGCCCGTCAAGGTACCCGAGGTCTAGCCCGCCGATGCCGGCCCCCGTGACCTGCACGTCCCCGACGACGGGCACCCTCACGTAAGCGTGCACGTTGTACGCGCGGTCCCGCCCATCCAGCTGGATCACCTGCCCGTTCACGTGGTCAAAGGCGACCGTCTCGGGATCCGCGCCAACATGTGACAGCGATTCATCGTACAGGTACAGCGTGCCGCCGATCCCCTGCGGCCCATATCCTGGCTGCACGGGGACGCTGATCCGGCCGTCCGCGGACGTGATGCCAGAGGCGGCGGTCCTGCCGTCCTTTTCAAGCCGGTAGCCGGTGTCAGGCGGCAGGTGGGCCGCCTCAAAGAACTGGCGGCTTCCGAGCGCGGATCCCGCCAAGTATGACGTGCCGCCCGCCGAGTCGACCACCATATATGACGTTCCCTTGGGCATCTCGATCCCCTCCTCGAACGCGCCTGACAGCGAGCGGTGTACCTGCACCGGGAGCGTGTCATAGATCTTGTAGTCATAGTCGGCGACGCGGTTATAGTTGACCGACAGCAGGGCGGCCCCGCGCCTTGCTATCTCGTGTATCGGCATCGTGGCAGGATCGTCCCGGTCCCCGGTTATCTGCAGGTAACCGCTCGGGTGGGCCCCCACCACCAGCGAGGTCACCACCTCCTGCTGGATGGACCCGGACGTGCTGTACGCCCCCCGGCAGCACTTGCCGTGGTACCACCTCGCGCTGGCCTCCTGCACGTAGGAGAATATGCCCGTCTTTTCAGAGTCGGAGGCGCTCCCGGCAAGCACGGCTATCCTAGTCTCGGTGGGCGGGGTGTTCGCGTTCCTCCATCGGGGGGGCACGGGCTCGGGGCCGCTCCCCGTATCCGGGTTGACATTATCATGGTATATGAGAAAGCCGAGGTCGCCGCGCTCTAGCCCGGCAAGGTCGTACGGCGAGCTTGCAAGCCGGGCGGTCGTGCCGTCAGAGAGCCGCCCCGTCAGCACCAGGTCGCCGCCCATATAGTCGGGCAGCTCTAGTATGGCCCGACCCGCCCCCTCTATGACGATCCCGGAATCGCGGATGGTCGCTGATACGGGGCCCGTGTAGATAGCGTCGACGTACCCGAGTATGTTGTCAGGGGACTGGGACCTGACGAGCGTGCCGCCTGACAGGTCGTACTCGTGGTAGAACGCGGGAATGTTGTACCGGGACGGCTCGTCCCCGTGTAGCGCCGAGACGATGAACCGCGTGTCAGTATCCACGTCGACGTACGGCCGGACGGACGACACCGTGCCAGAAAGACCGCGGCCGTAGATCATGCTGCCGCCGTACTCTTTGTGTATTATGCGCGAGTTGAGCCCCATCCCGTTGATCATCGCGGTGCCGTCACCGGAGCCGTCGCCGGTGCCATCCCCGGATCCGTCGCCGGTACCGTTGCCGGTTACATCCGCGCCACGGAGATCCCCGACATCCAATAGAAAGACGTTGCCCCTGTCGGTCACTATCTCAATGCTGTCTGCATACGCGGGGACGGCGACAAGCGCCAGCAGCGCAAGGATCCACGCGCTCACCTGCCGCCACCTGCCACGCGCCCGACAGCCTCTGCAATCCCCGGGTCCAGCTCGGGCCTTGCAACGCCGGATATGCCGACCGTGATATCCACCGGCTGGGCGGCTGATACGAGCCCGGCATCGTCGATGGCCCGGATCTCCCTTATCCGGACCGGGACGGGGCCGGCGTTCTCCACCAGCAGCACGCCCCCCTCGACCGTGACGGCCAGCCGCTCCTGGAGCCGCTCGGCCTGCATTGAGGCGGCCTGCTCGACGGCCTGCGAGTACTGGACCTGCTGGGCCGAGAACGAGACCATCATGCCCGCCGAGGCCATCGTCACGGCCAGGATGCCGGCTATCGTGATTGGGTTCATAACGGCCCAATCCGGAGCGGTATAAAAGGGCCCCTCCGGGCCGGAGTCATACTCCGATAACCGGCAACTGTTGACAGTTATCGGTGTATCGACACTCCGATAACCGGCAACTGTTGACAGTTATCGGAGTCCATCTACGGATCGTCCGGCAGGGGGCATTGATCCGGGCCCCCCGCGGCCGTCCCGTTGACAGGGGGCGGGCGGCCCGGATCATAGCCGAGCAGCTCGAACGAGAACAGCGCGGGGGGATCCGGCAGGTGCTGCATGCCGTACATGATCCCCGAGACGGGGAACGGGAGAAGACCGGAGACGGCAAACGTGCTGCGCTCAAAGAGGCCGAACTCGATCACCGACACGTCCCCCACGTCCCACACCTCCCTTGACACCACGGCCGCCGTGGAGCCGGCCCCCGGGACCGACGGCACCTCGCCCCAGACGCTGCCCACCCCGAGCCGCTTTGGCGACAGCTCGTGCGCAAACCCTGCAAGGTATCCGACCGTCCCCTCGACGGATCCGGCGTATGCAGAGCCGGCAAGGTCGGTGGAGATTCCCATCGTCTTGGTATCGACCAGGAATATGTGCCGGTACGTATCGTCCCCGGTTATCTCGGCCTGTACGACCCATGTGTCGCGGTCGCGCGAGACCAACTCGACGTGGAACTCCATCACCACGACATAGCAGGGGCCGTCCGGCAGGTGGTGCGCGCGCACATGGTCGCAGACCTGGTATGTGAAAGTGTCGCCGGGGAGCAGCCCCCGGCCGGCATGCCACGAGTCCGCTGCGGCGCGCTCGAGCGCCTCCTCGGCGCTGAACGCGCCGGCTTGCTGGCACGACAGGGCAACAAGCGCCAGCACGGGCAGGATCCACCTCATCGATCGAGAAAAAAAGGGACGATAAAAGACCCTATTCGAGCTTGGTGACGTACTCTTTTGAGTTCCAGACCCTCCACCCGGCGCTCCAGGTCTTTTCGATCAGTATGACGATCTTGCATCTCCGGCAGACCCGGACGGGGAGCTGGTGTCGCTTGGTGGTGGCGGCACGTGAGGTGAAGCTTGGCGTGGAGAGTATCCCAATCTCGCACTCGGGGCACCGCACTGTGGGCCGACCTGAGGCATTTTTGGCTGCCATTCCGTACCTGACTTTACCGTACCAATAAAAGACTTTTGGGAGATCCGGGTCCGGATCAGGGCCTTTTTTAGCAGGCACCCCTTGGACCCGTGGACGGTCACACACGCCGGGGCGGCATCAGGAGCGAGCTTGCAGCAGAGATGGCAAGGGGGGCGGCCCGGGGCGGCTGTCCGCCCTGCCCGCCGGGCCGGCCCAGGACCCAGCTCCCGGCGGCGGCCTGCATAATACTCGAGGACCTCTCCGGGCTGGCATGGCCCCGCCCCGCAAGATCCGTCCTGATCTGATGCCGGGGGCCGCCTGCAATATTCTGCCGGATATCCTGGATTCCCGTCTCCAAAATCTACGGGCAGGTCCGGACAATCATGCCGGACGTCTGACGAGGTACTTGTCGTTGTCAAGCTCCTTGTGGAGAGTCCACCCCGCGCTCATGAACGCCACCAGCTCATCGTCGTTCTCGGCCACCTTGATCGCGGAGTCCTGTACGTCCGCCGTCTCTGCCGCCGCGGGCGGAACCTCCGGGATATCCCCATGATCTCGCTCGGCACTTGTGTCCTGCACATACGCACATTCTGATTCAACCGGGGTACCTGTCGGCGGAACCTCGTGGATCCCCTCCGTTCTTGTGTCCTGTACGCCCGCGGATTCGGGCTCCGCCACGGGTGCCGGCTGGGGTGCCGGCTGGGGGGCGGGCGGGGGTGCCGGAGGCCCGGCGTCCACCTGTTCCCCCGCGGGCCCGGGTGCGGCGGGGCCGGGCGCGTCCTCCGATCCGCCGTCCCCCGGCCCGCCCGGTCCAAGCATGTCGGATATGTCGATCCCCTGGAGCTTTGCCTGCTTTTTCCACAGGTTGAAGAGGGCCTCCTTCCGGCCCTTTGGGCTGTCGTTGCCGTCCGGATACAGGTACCACTGGCTGTTCTCATAGCACCGCCTCATCTCGATGAGCATCTGCTCGGTCATCCGCCCCTTGTTGGTCGTGTATCTTGCCTCGATGTCCCCCTTGTGCCCCATGAAGAACTGCCTGTACGCGTGCGACATGTACCCGTTGCTCTCGGCCAGGAGCAGCTGGGTGTCAAAGTACCCGCGCAGCGAGTAGACCCTTATCGGGAGGATCGCCTTGACGACGTCGACGACGGCCCCCGTCACGGTGCTGGTGCGCACGAACGGGTTCTTTCTCAGCGTGGCGCGGCGCCTCGCCTCCCAGCCCTGCAGGGACCGGATCAGCGGCGTCTGGGGGGTGAGGACCTCGCCTGCGGCCATCCTCTCGCGGAGGTACCCGATGACGGCCTCGCACCCGGTCCTCAGCAGGAACGTGACGTACTTTGAGCCGGCCTTGCTGAGGTTGCTCCTGACGACCACTTGGGCGGGCATGGTGGTAAAGCGGGGGTTGCCGTCGTCGAGCACCAGCTCCGGAAAGTCGCCGAGCAGGAGCCCGTCGGACCCGTCGGCGTTGCCCATGACCTGCGGCCTCATCCCCGAGAACGCCATCATCGATATGACCGTCCGGGCACGGGGGCTGGCCATCCCGAGCATCTGCCGTATGTGGTCGGGGGTGGGGTTCGGCTCGTTGGCGATCGTCCTTGCCTCCCTGGCGTTGTTGAAGCGGATCTTTATCCTAGAGTCGACCCGGTTGTGGTTCATCCACGACCTTACCGCCTTTACGATGCACTCCATGTACCCGGGGGTGTACTTGCACCCCTCCATCCAGTCCACAAAGTCCAGCAGGATGTTCTCGGCCTTTTTGGTGTCCTCCTTTGCGAGCTCGGCAAACTCCCCGGGCGTCATGTTGGTCTTGTCGCAGAAGAGGTTGATCCTGCGAAGCATGCTTATAGAGGTGTTCACGCTGGCCCGGTGCATGTTGTCGTACCAGCGCCTGACGTCGTCGTCCTTTAGCAGGCTCTTGGCCGGTCTCTTTACCACGCGTACAGACTTTCGCCTCTTTAAAAGGGCCCCCTCGTCCGAGTCCCCGTGCCCGGACCAGAACGACCGGGCCCCGGGCGGGGCGGCCGACCAGGTTATCTGCGGGAGCCGGTCGGCTCGCGGGGCAGATGAACCCGCGCCGGCACCTGCGCGCTTTTCGGGTTTGTCCCGCTTTATCCTGCGCGCCTTTTTCGGTTCATCCGCGCCGTCGCGCCGACCTTGCGCATACTGTTGTACGGCATCCGCGCCTTTTCCGGCGCCGCGCGCCTTTCGTCTCCTTTTACGGACGGCCGGCCGCGCAGGGATCTCGGCGCCTCCGGGCGCCATCATATTATCAACTGCTGTTCTAACATCTTGGAATGTAAATGGACCGGAGGGGATTCGAACCCCTGATCCGATGCATGCCATGCACCTATCCTACCAGGCTAGACGACCGGCCCGAACCACCCTAGTGGTCTGTGGGGGTTCCGTCGCCCACACGTATTAACTATTTGGGAGGGGACGGGATCCGGCACCGTCTGGGAGGGGTTCCGTCGACATGGGACGGGTTCCGTCAACGTCTGGGACGGGTTCCGTCGGCGGCAACTAGGTATATTAGCCGCCGCCCCCCAAGCCCCCCTGCCGTGGTAGAGGAGAACAAGGCTACCGTCTCGTACGTGCAGCTGCTAAAGGAGGACCTGATGATAATGAGGCTGGTCCCAAGGGACGGCCCCGTGCCGGACTTTGAGGCCGGCCAGTTCATCACCCTGGGGCTCCCGGGGGACGACGGCGCCCCCGTCAGGCGGGCCTACTCGATAGCGTCCTCCCCCGAGAACAAGGAGTTCATCGAGCTGGTCATCAGGTGGGTCCGCAAGCCGATCCCCGGCAGGCTCACCACCAAGATATTCGACCTCAAGGAGGGCGACGAGATATCCTGGCTAAAGCCGGCGGGGACGGCCCTGTCCATATCAGAGGAGCTGCCCGACGGCTCGCCGGACAGGAGGAGGATCGTCTGCATCGGGGGCGGCACCGGCATCGCCCCGTTCATCAGCTTTGCGCAGCACCTGCGGGCGACCGACGACCCGAGGGAGATCATCGTGCTCCAGGGCGCAAGCTATATCGACGAGCTCAGCTACAAGGGGCTGCTCACCTCGCTCGAGGACGAGAGCAGGGCCCGCGGCAGGAAGGGGTGGGACTTTAGGTACAGGGCGGCCATAAGCAGGCCCGGCGAGTGGTTCAACAGGTCGTGGGGCGGGCAGAGCGGCAGGGTCGAGACGTTCCTCCGCCCCGGCGAGGGGGGCACGTCGCCGCTCGAGGAGATGATAGGCGAGAAGATAACCCGGACCAACACCATCTTTTACATCTGCGGCTGGCAGGGGACCGTCGACGGCGTGATGCAGTACCTAAAGCCCGCCGGCCTCGTGGCCGAGAAGGACAAGCGGGACGACGGCTCGTTCGAGATAAAGTACGAGTCGTACGGGTGAGCTGGCTTGGCCTCGGCGCTCTACCTCGCGCACCTCAACCCGCTGACGCGCGCGCACGAGGAGATAATATCGGAGCTGATAGAGGCCGCCGACACCGTAAAGGTGATGCCCGTCGTGTTCCGGGACGGGGGCAGGGAGATAAACAGCCGGAGCTTTCCGTTCGACTATGAGACCCGGAGGAGGATGCTCCGGGCCGTCTTCGGGTCGTCCATCGACGTCACCGACGACTACCTCTTCGAGGCCCCCTTCCGGAGGTACCTGCCCCCCCTGGTCCGCTCGAGGCCCTGGGCGCTCAGGCGGAGGATACTGAGGGGGGTCGAGGGGGGGTACTTTACATACACGGGGGACCGGGCAGAGTACGCCATGCTGCTAGCATACGGGCTGCGCCCGCGCCTCGGGCGCCGCAAGGAGGTCTCTGCCACGTCGGTCAAGGAGAGGCTCTTCCGGGCGGCGCTCGGGGGGGACGAGCAGTGGAGGGGGGACGTGCCGGGTCCGGTCGCCAAGATAATAGACGGGTCGTGGGGGACCGTCGAGGAGTACGCGGGGACCGCCGATCAGACCAACAGGGTCGCCGGCATGAAGTTCCCAAAGGAGGGCTGGGCGGAGGCGCGCGGCGGTGCCTGATACCATCTGGCTGGACGGGAGGTACCTGCCGGCATCAAGGGCGCAGGTGCCGGTCACCACCCACGCCATCCACTACGGGACGTGCGCCTTTGAGGGGATCCGCGCGTACTGGGACGGCTCGAACCTGCACGTGTTCAGGCTCGGGGACCACATGGCCCGACTCATGAGGTCGTGCTCGATGTACGGGATGCGCCCGCGGTTCACGGCGGCCAGGATGGGGGAGGCCGTCGTCGGCACCATCAGGAGGAAGAGGCTCAAGGGGCCCACCTATGCCAGGCCCTTCTGCTTTGTCGGGGACCACGGGATAAGCCTGCACGTGGACGGACGGGCCAGGGTGAGATCGGCCGTCATGGCGTTCCCGATGGGGCGGATATTCCCCGAGGGGGGCATATCTGCGCGGATAGTATCTAGGCGCAAGATCCCCGAGGAGGCGGTCCCGGTCCAGGCAAAGATGGCCGGCAACTATCTGAACTCGATAGCGGCGACGGCAGAGGCGCGCGCCGCCGGCGCCGACGAGGCGATCCTGCTTGACTCGCGCGGCATGGTCAGCGAGGCGCCCGGCGAGAACATATTCGTCGTAAGGCGCGGGACGGCGTCCACCCCGCCGATAGCAGCGTCCGCGCTCGACGGGATCACGCGCGATACGGTCCTGGAGCTTGCCGCCGGCGCGGGGATCCCGTGCGCGGTGGAGGACCTGCCGAGGAGCTCGCTTGCCATGGCAGACGAGGTGTTTCTCACCGGGACGGCCGCCGAGATCACCCCCGTCACCAGGATCGACGGGAGGAGGGTGGGCTCTGGCAGGCCGGGCCCCGTCACGAGGAGGATGGCCTCCCTGTACGATGACGCCGTGCACGGCAGGGGGGCGGCCCGCGAGGGCTGGCTGACGGCGGTGTACCCGTGATCATCTGCTCGGGCCGGTGCGCCCGGGCCGGCGCGCTGGCGGCCGCGGGATATCTTGCCGGCACCATGGGGGAGGGGGCAGGCGATATCGCAGGGAGGCACGGCGTCCCGCATTACGGGACGCCGGAGGAGGCGGCCGGGGAGGGGCGCGCATGCGTCGTTGATGATCCGGGGATCGCGGGGGCGGCCCTGCGCGCGTTCGGGGGCAGGGTGCTGCTAGAGGCGGGCGCCGAGAAGACCAGGCCGCCAAAAAACGGGAGGCTGTACTGCGCCCACCCCGACAGGTTTGATCCGGCGCTCTCGGCGGCACGGGCGGAGGCGATCCGGCTCGGCGGCCCCGAGATAGTGCACGTCACGTCGCCCGGCATGGCGCGCGGGATGGCGGCCGCCGCCTGGATGCTCGGGTCGGACATCCAGTCCGTCCACGCGGTGGCCGGCGGCGGGGGCCCCGTCGCGCTGGCAGGGTGCGGCGGGAGGGCCGCCGTCGTGGCGCAGGGGGGGATCCTCTCCGCCCGGATACGGGCCGGCGGTACGGAGGTGGCGGCAGAGGCAGGCGCCAGGACGATCCTCTCCGGGACGGGGCGCATCGAGGTCGAGGAGGGCGACCCGCTGGTGCTAGAGGCCGTCGCGGCGGCAGAGGGTGACGCGCGGCTTGCCGGGCCCGGCGACGTATCGGCCGCGGCGGGGGCCGCGGGAGCTGCGCTTTTATCGGCCCGCGGCGGGTTCCCGGTGTACCTGGGATGAGGAGGGAGATGCTCGACATACTGGCCTGCCCGATGGACGGGGCCCACCCGCTCGAGCTCCACGGGGCCGGCGGGACCGGCGACGTCGGCGAGGGGGCGCTCTACTGTGCAAGGTGCTCGAGGTTCTTCATGATAACGGGGGGGATCCCCGTCATGCTGCCCGACGACCTGCGCGACAAAAAGGCAGAGCTCGAGTTCCTGAAAAGGCACGCCGCGTCCCTGCCAGATATGATCACGAAGAAGGGCTCACCCTGGCACATCTGAGTCCCACCGCATCTGGCGCCGGAACACCATCCCCTTTACCTTTGCGAGGACCGCCACCCATACGGCGACCATCGCGAGGGCGGCTGCCGCCTTTAGGACGGATCCGGCGATGGCGTCGTACGGGCCGAACCCGGTCACCTCGAGGGGGCGGAGCACCAGTACGGCGATGCCGCCGCCGGCAAGGATGAGCCCCCACATCGCCGCGATAAAGACATAGACGTGGATCATATGACCGCCGCCATCACCGCCGTCGCGATCCCGAGGGCGCACGAGAAAGCCCCGAGGCGCAGTATGCGCCCCGCCACCTGCGCCTCCGTCAGCGGGCCGCCTGCAAGCAGCAGCCGCACCAGCGTGACGGGGGCCAGCCTGTCCGCGGTGGCACGCAGGCGCCCCCTGTCCGGCGTCATCTCGACGGGGCGCCGCGTCCTCTTGAACTCGACAATCCTGCGCGTGCTGGACAGGAAGAAGAACGAGTTCGCGATGGCGGGAAGCAGTATGACGGCGGCGACCACCTCGGCGCCCCCGTATACGGCTACTGCCGCGTATGCCGCGCCGAGCGCCAGCGCCCCAGAGTCGCCGGGGAATATCCTGGTCGGGAGCCGGTGGTACCTGTAATAGGCGGCGGCCGCGGCCGCTATCGGGACGGCCGCCGCCGCGGCATCAGGCCGCCCCATTATCAGCAATGATATGGCGAGCGCGGCGCCGCACATGGCCATCAGGCCGCTGAGCACGCCGTTGAGCACGTCTATCGAGTTTGCCGCGTTGCCTGCCACGACCACCATCATCACCACCAGGGCCGGATACAGCAGCGGTATGTGGACCGACCCGAACGGCGGGAACGCAAGGTCCGGCCCGTACGCGCCGAGCAGCAGCAGCGGCAGGGCGGCAAGGGCGAGCATCCCCGGCTTGAACCAGCCGGACATGGGGCGCAGGTCGTCAACCATCCCGGCTGCAAAGGCGGCCGCCGTCGCGGCGGCCGCTGCCAGGATCCCCGGGGACGGGTGCAACAGATAGAGCAGCAGCTCGGCAGATATTATCCCGGCGGCAAGGGCGGGTCCCGCCGGCATCGGGACCATCACCCTTGACTTTTTGTGCGCGTCGGGGACGGTCATCCCCCTTGACTCGAGCAGCCGCGCCAGGGGGGGCACCATGAAGAGCACGGTACAGGCGGCGAGGGCGGCCGCGGCCGCCGCGTGCCATCCCTCGATCATGGCGCACGCCCCGACTGGAGCCTGGCGGCGAGCGCCGGCCCGATCCCCTGCACGCCGGCAAGCCTCTTGCGCGGCGCGGCGGCCACGTCGGCCTGCGTGCGGATGCCGGCCAGGTAGAGGCGCCGGGCCCTGACGCGCCCGATGCCGCGGATCCGCACAAGGTCCAGCAGGTCGGCCTTTATGCCGTGCCGGAGGCGGGCGCCAAGCGATATCACGTGCGGCGCGAGGTCGCGGCGCCCGGCCGCCCTGGCTATCCGGGCGAGGCAGGCTGACAGCCAGACTGCCTTGTCGACCATGTTGTGCAGGTCGCCTGCCTCGACGCCGTGCCGGGCCGCTATCTCCTTTGCGGTCCTCTCTGATATCCAGGCGTCGAGCGCCAGCAGCGCCCGCGGGCACCACACGTTGGCCTCGTGCTGGTCGTCGGCGACCCAGGGGGGCGGCTCGTCGAGCAGCTCGGCGCCGCGCCGCGAGAGCAGGTCGGCAGCATCCGGGAGATCTGCCTGGCGCAGCGAGAACCGGGGATAGAACTCGGGCGATATCACGATCTCGCGCAGCATGCCGAGCGGGCGGCCCCCCTTTGGCGCCGCCTGCATGGCATCCCGGAACAGGACGGCGGCCGCCGGATCAAGGTACATCTCGGAGGCGGCCCTGCCAAAGACGGTGGGCCTGTACCCGCCGCTGTCATATATCAGCCCGGAGGACTCTAGCATGTCGAGCGCCCCGTCGAGCGCGTCCTCGACTGACGCCCGCCCCTCGGCGCGGCCCCCCAGGGTCGCCGAAAAGAAGCCCAGCATGGCGTCCCGCGGGATCCCCGGATCCGAGGCGGCAAGCCCGAGCGCGTGCATCCGCATCGCCCTCTCGCCCATCATGTGGGACGAGACGGGCTCGGGCTCGCCGTGCACGTAGTGGTCCCACATCTCGGAGGTGCCGCGGCTGTCGGCGATTATCGCCTCGCCGTACTCGTCGTACTGGGGCCTGCCGGCCCTGCCGCAGAGCTGCTTGTACTCCATGACGCTTATCGGGGCGTTGCGCCCAAGCCGGGCGTCATACCTGAACACGCTTGATACCACGACGCGCCGCGCCGGCAGGTTGACGCCGGCCGCCAGCGTCGGGGTGGATGCTATCAGGCGTATGAGGCCGTCGCGGAACCCCGACTCTACGGCGGTGCGGCACGCCTGGGCGAGCCCGGCGTGGTGGAAGGCGGCCCCCTTGCGGACCAGCCTTGCAAGGTCCTCGACCTGGTCCGTCTTTTCGTTCTCGGCAAGTATCCGGTCGGCCAGCTTTTCAAGCTTTTTCGAGTCGGCGGCGGGCAGGTCCGGCATGATGGCGGCCGCGCGGGTCGCCGCGGTGCGCGAGCGGGGCCTTGTCGGCGCAAAGACGAGCGACTGGCCGCCCTCCTCGACGCACTGGACGCCGAGCGCGGGGGCGGTGCCGGCCGGCGATGCCGGCTCCGCGAACTGGCGCCCGTCGCTCATCACCACCTCGCCGTTTGCGCACACCCCCTCGGTCAGGCGGACGGGCCTCCACGAGCTTGACACCATCTTGCAGCCAAGCCACCTCGATACCTCTTTTGCGTTAGAGACGGTGGCGCTCAGCGCGACCACCTGCGGGTTCTGCGGGGCGCGGACAAGGCGCGTCAGAACCGCCTCGAGCGCAGGCCCGCGCGTCTCGTCCCCCACGAGGTGCACCTCGTCTGCTATTGCAAGCCCGATCTCGGACGCCCACGGGACGCCGCGGCGCAGTATCGAGTCAAGGCGCTCGTTGGTGAACACGAGCACGCCGCATCCGGCAAGCCGCGCCTCGGCAGGACCGGTCCCGCCGATGGACATGCCGACCTTTATGCCCAGCGGCCCCTCTAGCTTTTTGAGCTCTGCATACTTTTCAGAGGCAAGGGCGCGGAGCGGGCTGAGGTATACTGCGCGCCCGCCGCCCCGCGAGATGAACCCGATGATGGCCAGCATGGCAGTCAGCGTCTTGCCGCTTGCAGTCGGGGCCGCCACCAGGACGCCGCCGCCGTCGGCCGCCCCCGCCTTGACGGCCGCCTCCTGCGGGGGCCAGAGCTCCGAGTACCCCTCTGACTCGAGCAGATCTGCCGCCTGCTTTGGGAGTCCCAGCTCGGATATCCTCATGTCGTCGCATAGCGGCCCGGATGGGGCTCATAAATAGTTCCATCCCTCTTCATCTTTGCGATGAACGAGCGGGCCTCGTCCTCTGTGAACTTGTTGGTGGCCGTCAGCTCCTTTACCAGGTCGATCTCCGAGACGGACGGCTTTGAGCCCGGCTGGGCGTCCTTGCCGGGCCCCTTTGCCTGCATCTCGCGCAGCAGCGTCATGAAGAGCTGGATCTTGTTCATCTCGCTCTTGGGACGCCCGTGGAGCACGCCCATGTCCACCTCGCCGGTGTTCACGTCAATGCCCGCCTCCTGGAGCATCGACTGGACGAGGAAGATGGCCCGGTCGGCGTCCTCCTCCTCGACGGACTCCTTGAGGAGCAGGCGGGCGCGCGCCGCGGCAAGCCGGACCAGGCCCTCGAGCTGCCTCGGCGTGACCGTGATGGCGTCCCGGTCCGCCTTTCTCATCTTCAGATAGTACGCGACTATGGCGTCCTCGGCCTCCTTTGTGAGGTGCGGGTCGAGGCGCTTTGCATACGCGACGTACTTTGTGAGCAGGTCGGGATCCACGGCGGGCCGCCGCTCGACACCGCGCGTCCCGTGTATGTCGATGATGTGCCTGGCTATCTCCTCGTCCTTCTCCTCGGACGGCGAGTCCTTTATTATGAATATCAGGTCGAACCTGGTGAGCAGCGGGATCGGCAGGTTGATGTTCTCGGTGATGTTCTTCATCACGTCGTACTTGCCGTACAGGGGGTTGGCCGCCGCCAGTATCGAGGTGCGCGCGTTGAGGGTGGCCACGATGCCGCCCTTTGCGATGCTGGCAGACTGCTGCTCCATCACCTCGTGCAGGGCCGACCTGTCGTTGTCCTGCATCTTGTCAAACTCGTCTATCGAGACGAGCCCCTGGTCGCCGAGCACGACGGCGCCCGCCTCCAGCATCATGATGCCAGACTTGTCCTTTACCACCGCGGCCGTCAGGCCGGCGGCCGTGGATCCCCTTCCGGACGTGTACAGCCCGCGCGGGGCGATCCTGGCGCAGAACTTTAGCATCTCGGACTTTGCC
Source organism: Nitrosopumilaceae archaeon (assembly GCA_900620265.3). Lineage (GTDB taxonomy): Archaea > Thermoproteota > Nitrososphaeria > Nitrososphaerales > Nitrosopumilaceae > Nitrosopumilus. The sequence continues at coordinate 15,673 of UYNY03000085.1, forward strand.
GTGCCCGGGTCCCCAACGAGGAAGACGTTGATGTCGCCGCGCACGCGCGTCCCGTTGGAGAGCTGCTTTTGCATGGCGCCGACCATCAGCAGCATTATCGCCTCCTTTACGAGCGGGTGCCCGCGGATGTGGGGGGCGAACGAGTCGATGAGCCTCTGGTAGACGTCCGCCGACTGGCCCAGTGCAAGGATGGCCCGCTCCTCCTCGGGCGAGATCTCCTCCCGAGCTATCTTGCGGGACGTCTTTGAGCCGCGCCCACCAAGGAACTCGATGTTGTTGCCCTCGATGCGGAGCCGGTACAGGCCGCTGTTGGCCCGGGCGACGCCGGGGACGGGCTCCTGCTCTATCCGGACCACGCCCGTGAGCACGATGCGGTCGCCGGGGCGGGCGTTGTCCACGAGGTCCTGCCGTATGGTGACGTCGATGTAGTGGGGCAGCTGGCCCGGGGGCAGGTCCTCGGGGAGCTCCTGCAGGCGCAGTATCTGAAAGTCGATGAACTTGCTTGCCTCGGGCCGCATCTCCAGGTTGCGCTGCTTGCAGTCCTCCTGGATGCAGGCCAGCGGCTCGCGCATCTCCATCCCCTTTGTCTGGATCACCTTGGTGATGTGGCCCGAGGGGCAGACGTAGACGACCTCCTTTGCGAGCGGCTTTACCTCCGATGCGCGCACGACCATCCCCGAGACGCTCGTGATGCTGCCGATCGTATCGGCCGTTATGCGCCGGAGGCTGCGCTGGAGCGGGTAGTTGGCGATGCGGACGCGCACCTCGTCCTCCACGGACTTTGCATAGTCGGGGAAGCGGAGCTCGAGCACGTCGGCGATCCCGCGCGAGAACGCATCGAGCGTGCGGTCGGGGTCGCGTGTAAGCGCCGCGACGATCCCCTCCTCGAAGACAAAGTCGTTATAGTCGATCACGATGTGCTTTGAGCGCCTCGACTCCATCAGGTCGATCGCCGCCACGTACTTGTGGCCACCGTCCGAGCCGCGGTACCCGTTCAAAAAGTCGCGGATGCGTCCGGCCAGCGCGGAGTCCGTCAGCTCTGCCTGCATGCTGCTCACTTTTTGGACACCCCCATCTGCCTCTCGAACTCGAGGGCCGTGTCGTGGATCACGCCGTAAAAGGTGCGCTCCTCGACGCTCATCGACGAGCGGGCGTCGGGCGCCGGATCCGCCGAGTCGGCAAGCTTTACTATCTTGCCGCGCCTCTTCCTGAAGAGCTGCACCAGGAGGTCCTCGACTTTCTCAAGGTCGCGCCCCTCGAGGGTGCCCATCGTGGCCTCGAGCCGGATGTAAAAGTCGGGGTCGAGCTTTGAGAGCTCGTACGCGTCGACCATCTTCTCCTTTGAGAGCGCCTGCTTTAGCTCAGTTACCATGTCCTCGTGGTCCGCCGAGACGAACCCGTCCTCCTCGAGGATGCGGCAGACCCAGCGGGGCAGGTTCAGCGTGTCGCCGTCCCGCCCCTCCAGCTTGGTCCCGCCGACCTCGAAGGCAAAGTCCTGCCGGATGCTGGCCCGGACCTCCCCCAGGTCGTGGCCGAGCCGGTATATGGCCCGGGTGCCCGAGATGTCCATGCGGCCGCCTCCGGAAATCACAAAAGGGGCGGATCGATCAACGATCTTTACCTGTTGGTCAAATCCTACGATCCTAGCCACGGAGCGGTTACTCGGCCCCCTACATATACTTGGGTTATCTAGGAATAACCCAAACTGCCGATCTAGGGGACTAGGAGGGCCGGATCCACCGGCGGGAGACCGGCCCGCGTTTATAATGGGGGCGGGGGCGGCCCGGCCCGATGGGAGCCGGAATGTGGGTCGAAAAGTACAGGCCGCAGGAGCTTGGCGACGTGGCCGGGCAGAAGGAGATCATGGGGAGCCTCGGGGCCCTCCTCAAAAAGGTCGACGACATGCCGCACCTGCTGTTCTCGGGGCCTGCCGGGGTCGGCAAGACGACGGCGGCCCTCTGCCTCGCCGGCAAGGTGCTCGGCGAGAGGAAGGGCGAGAACCTGCTGGAGCTGAACGCCTCTGACGAGAGGGGGATCGGGATGGTCCGCGAAAAGGTCAAAAAGTTCTCAAAGTTCGCCGGGATGGGCGATATCCCGTTCAAGATAATAATACTGGACGAGGCCGACGAGATGACGTCGGACGCGCAGACGGCGCTGCGCCGGATAATAGAGGACGCGTCCGAGTTCTGCAGGTTCATAATAATCGCCAACAACGTCTCCAAGATAATAGACCCGCTGCAGAGCAGGTGCGCCTCGTTCAAGTTCCAGGCGGTGGACGAAAAGGAGGCGCTCGCCAGGCTCGCCGACATTGCAAAGAAGGAAAAGGCAAAGTTCGACGACGCGGGGATAAAGGCCGCCTATACAAGGTCCGACGGGGACATGCGGCGGTCCATAAACCTGCTCCAGACGGCAGCCAGCATGGGCGGGATAACGGCCGAGAACATAAAGGCGTCGGCGGGGCTCTCGAGGACGTCGGACGTCGACGAGATACTAGAGGCGGCGCTCGCCGGCAAGTTCTCTGCCGCGCGCGAGAAGATGGTCGAGCTGATAAAGATACACGGCATGTCGGAGACCGACTTTTTAAAGTACATGTGCTCCTCCGCGCTCAGGATGAACGACGCGAGGACGCCGGAGATAATGTCGGCGATGGCAGAGTACGACTACCGGCTGATCGAGGGGGCGAGCCCGGAGATACAGCTGTCGGCGATGCTGGCCAGGCTCGGGACCATAAAGTAGGGCGGGCTCACCAGTTCTCACTGCGCTTTAGGACGTACTCGCGGCTAAATCCCAGCGTCCTCGTCAGGGTCCTTATCGCCTCCTCCTGCTCGGCGGTGAACTCTTCCATGGGGCCGGGCGGGCCCCCCGCATGATTAACCGTTGTCCCGCCCGGGGGCCGGCCCGGGAGGGCGGGCGCTATATCAGCCGGTCCCCGGGGGGCACGTCCAGCGAGGCGATCTTGATCTCGCCGTCGGAGTGGGTGCACCTTTTGTCATACTCTCTACAGTATTCTATCAACTTCTCCTTTGCATCCTCTGGCAGCTTTTCGAACGGGAACCCGTACTTGCAGAGCGCAAAGAGGGTGGCGGGGGTAAAGTACTCGTTATCGGCACTGGAGAACGTGTTCTTGATCCGCCACGACGATCTCGCGACAGGCGGCCTGCCGTGCTCCGGGGTCGCATCATCCATAGATCCCACGGGCCCCGCGGGGGTTATTAAGTCAGCGCGTGCAGGCGGCCCCCGTCCAATAGCGCACCGCGCTTTTTACGGGATCTTTGATGGCGCAGAGGGGGAGTCTCGGGGTAGGGCGTTTTTCCGTGCCTGCGGGAGGGGGCCCGGGCCTGCGTTCCGGGCCGGACCGGGCGCGGTTACAAGGTGCGCCGGTCAAAACAGGGCAAAGGGCGCCCGGGGGGGCTCGGGTTGACCTGGACCCCGGGCCGGCAGATGGCGGCTTCTGAGCTAAATATGCTCCTTAAGTACTTCTCGGATACTGCAGGTATGGAGGACGACATACACAAGTCCAAGTACCGGATACAGCTGGAGATGAAAAAGATCGCGAGGCGGCACCCCGGCCCCAACTATGAGATCGTGTCCAAGTATGTCGACCGGCTCCGCATGAACAACATCTCGTACAGCAGGATCTCAAGCTATGCCACCGGGGTGGCAAAGATGCTCGACATGTGCGGGGCCCCCGTCACGGAGTGGACGCGGGAGGACGTCGAGGGCGTCCACAGGGCCATCGTTGACTCGAAGCACTCGGACAACGTAAAGAGGGACATGCTGACCGGGCTCAAGAGGCTGTACCACTTTGCCATGCACGGGGAGATCCCCAACAAGGCGGCCGGCGGCCAGTACGACCCCATGGTGGCCTGGATAACGCCCGGGACGTTCCGGCAGCGCCACAGCAAGGTCCAGGCGCTGGACCTGCTCACGGAGGAGGAGCTGGCGAGGCTCATACAGGCCGTAAGGGAGTCGGGCCGGCATATACGCCGCAACGTGGCCATGGTCTTCATGATGCTGGAGGGGGCCTACCGGCCCGGCGAGCTGCTCTCCATAAAGATAGGCGGCATCGAGATGCACGGCGAGTTTGCAAAGGTGCTCACCACGGGCAAGACGGGCCCCAAGACCCTCACCCTGGTGTCAAGCCACGGCCCCCTCCGCGAGTGGCTTGCCGAGCACCCGCGCGTGGACGACCCCGACGCGTTCCTCTTCTTCCACAACAACGAGGCGGGCGTCATCCCGTACACCAGCCTCACCTACATGATAAAGGCGGCCCAGAAGAGGGCCGGCATAAAGAAGAGGATCTGGCCGTACCTCTTCAGGCACACGGCCCTGACCGAGTACAGCAAGCTGCTCGGCAACGTGGCAAAGATATACGGCAACTGGTCCGCCTCGTCCAACATGATAAGCGTCTACGAGCACCTTGCCAGCTCCGACCAGGAGGACGCCGTGCTGCGCCTGCACGGGATCCGGGGCGGGCCGCGCGGATCCGCCGTGCTCCTCTCGCGCGAGTGCGCCAGGTGCGGCAAGGTAAACGCGGCGGACAGGGGCTCGTGCGCCTGGTGCGGCGCCAAGATCGAGGGCCCGAGGCGCCCCGGCGACACGGGGCCCAGGGGCGGCCGCCGCCGGGCCCCCGCCAAGTCCAGGGCAGCCCCGCGGGACGAGGCCGAGGATGGGATCTATGCAAGGATGAAGAGGCTCGAGGAGTCAAACTCCGCCCTGCAGCAGACGGTGAGGGACCTGCTGGCGAGGCTCGCATCATAGCGGCGGGCCCGCGTAAAAAAATCACTTCATCCTTAGCTTTTCAAGCCTGCTCCTGTTGTCTTTTCTCGGCCCGATACTTTCCTCAAGCTCGGACATGTAGTCCTCCGAGGAGTCGCCCGTGTCCGGATTGTCGGGATCCATGGTGGGCGGCCTCACCAGGCCCTCTTTCTCCTGCTTTTTGCGTATGGCGGCAAGTCTCCGGTTGCGCTCTACCGGATCCATGGCATTCATCTCGGCCATGGCCTCGTCAAAGCCCACCACATTGACCTTCTTCTCTGGCATCTCCGTCTTTTTCGCGTCAGAGGTGTCCCGGGTGGTGAACCGGGAGTCGGACATCTTGAAGACGATCTTGGAACCGGCCACGGCGAACATGGCGTACTGGCCCTTTTTTATGCCGAGGTCGCGGACCAGCTTTGCCGGGATCGCCACGAAGTGGGTCCCCCGCCAGCACTGGACCCGCCTCCACGGGTACTCTGCATCCATGATCCCAATGCACCATTTACATAAAAGGGCGATATTTTGCCGCAATTGGGGCCCAGGTTCCGCACCGGTCGGGGGATTCGGGCGGCACGGGCAGGATGGCAGGCAGGCTATTTCAGCCGGTCCTCGGGGGGGACGTCCAGCGAGGCGATCTTTATCTCGCCGTCGGAGTGGGTGCACCTTTTGTCATACTCCTTGCAGTATTCGATCACCATCTCCTTTCCCTCCTCCGGCAGCTTTTCGAACGGGAACCCGTACTTGCATAGTGCAAAGAGGGTCTCAGGGGTAAAGTACTCGTTATCGGCACTAGAGAACGTGTTCTTGATTCGTTTTGATGAATCTGTAGTGGCCGTCTGCCCAGACTGCGAGGATCCACGCTTGTCCATGTCTCTTCCCGAACCTTATGGCCGCTTGGGGGCTTATAAACTGTCGGGCTATCACGACGTCCAGATAGGGCACGCCCAGGGGGTTTCGCCAGAACCCGATCTGGGGTCGGCGCTCCTCCTTGGAGACCAAGGCAAACATCCTCACCAGCCAGTCGTTGACCTCCGTGCCAATGTTGCTGGTGACGCCTATAAAGTACAGGGGCTCCCCCTCATCAATGCCGGGGTCGGACTCCACCTGCAGCCGGTACATGGCCTTGCGATCATCCAGTATGGCTAGATCAAAGAGCCGGCAGGTTCCGGGATCCAGCGTGAATCCTTTCCTGTATACGTTCTCGGCCACGATCATGGCGATCCGGGCCCAGTCGAGCCAGACGTCGGACATCAGCGTGCACCCGGGCCGCGCCACATTACCATGCAGGCGGTACGCATGCATCCCGTAATGTGGGTTGCCGGCAAACGATCTTGACCCGCATGTTAAAAATCCCGGCGATCAGGGGGGCGCGCGATCGGCATCGGGCCGGGGGGCGATCAGATCGCGCGCCGATCCGGGCTTTATGCCGGGCCCCGGGGACAGGGCGACCGTCAGGATGGTCAGGTCGGTCCGGGGGGGGCGTTGTGGCCATCCCGGTCGGTCCGGTCCGCGCCCTGGGCCTCGAGGCCGGCCAGTACCTAGCGTTCGCCGTCGACGGCGACCAGATCCGGGCCGGGCGCGCAGACGTCAGGCAGGTGTCCTGCGCGGGCGCCTGCTAGGACGCCTCCCACCCCTATTTTTTTATCAGCCGCCGGGATGGGCCGTGCCGTGTACGGGATCGCCTGCTGGGCTGCTGTCGTCCTGGTAGGGCTGTCCATAGTGGCCCTAGCTTGGGACGGTCCGAAGCCGGAGCTCGCCGGGAAGACGTTTGATGGCTATGTAGCGTGTCCCGTATGTATGGCGCTGGTCCTGGCGGGCGGTGTCTCTGGGGCGGGCGCCGTCCTGCTGTATGTACGGGAGATCTCCGGGAGCGGGAGCCGAACCTGGAGCCGGTAGCCGATACGGGAACAGAGTAAATGATGGGGGGAGCGCCGAGCCGTCAAGCCGAGCCGTCAAGCCGAGCCGTCAAGCCGAGCCGTCAAGATAGGGGGCTGCCGGACAGACACTACGTCAGGAACCAGCCGAGAACCGGGGGGACGCCAAGCCAAGACGCCAAGCCAAGACGCCAAGCCAAGACGCCAAGCCAAGACGCCAAGCCAAGACGCCAAGCCAAGACGC
>UYNY03000086.1 GCA_900620265.3 Nitrosopumilaceae archaeon
GGGGATGACCCTGCACGTTGCCGCCGCCCTCCACAAGGCGTTTGTCGACGTACACGAGGAGGGGACGGAGGCGGCCGCCGCAACCGTCGTAGCGGGCCGTCTTGAAAGCAGCTTGGACATACCGTTTCCGCCATTCAAGGCAGACCGTCCGTTCATGTTCATGATCCAGGACGACGAGACGGGGGCGCTCCTGTTCATGGGCCGTGTCATGGATCCGTCCGCGTAGCGGCCCCGGCCTTGGCGCCTATTGGCAGCTGCCGGATCCCGCAGAACCGCCCCGGTCCCCGGCACCGCAAACTCCTTGCGTATGACATCCTCCGCCGCCTTGATGCCCACAGTCCCCCATCCTGCGCAATAGTCTGATCTCCATGATGGCGCTACCCTCGTACCTGTCGATCTCCGGGACTTGGCGAGATCCACCGAGCGCCACGGGTGAGATATTAGCACGTGTAGGCATCGATCAGTATCCGCGTATGTCATCTTTCAGGAAGGATCCCAAGCTCCCTGAGCCTCGCCTTCAGCTCTGCCATCGTCTTGGTCCCCTTGATGGTGTTGCAGCTGCCGCAGAGGAGCTGCAGGTTGCCGTCGTCGTCCTGCCCGCCCTTGGCCTTGGGGATCTCGTGATCCACGTGCATGTGCCGTATCTCAAAGTGCTTGGTGCACCCCTTGCACACGCCCTCCTGAACGCCGTACAGCTTGTTCTTGATGCACGGATCCCGCTGGACGTGCTGGCGCGGTATGTCTGTCCTGTGGATTATCTGGCCTGCCCCCACGGTGAACCGGTCTATGGTCTCCTGCTCCCCGTCCTTTGCCCGGGCGGCATCCAGCATCCTGGACTTGATGAGCCTAGCGGCCAGCTCAGATATGTCTATCCCGATCCACCTGCGGCCCAACTTCTCGGCGGCCAGGCACGCGGTGGCGCACCCGCAGAACGGGTCGAACACCACGTCCCCGGGGTTGGATGACGCGGAGATGATCCGCTCCAGCAGGGCCAGCGGCTTCTGGGTGGGATACCCGACGCGCTCCCGGCCCAGGGCGGGCCGTATGTCCGTCCATATGTCCTGTACGGGGACCCCCTTTGCGTCGGACAGGTAGAGCTTTTTCTCCGGCAGGCCGCCATCCCTTTTGGGAAGGTGTACCAGCCCGTCACGCTCCAGCTGCATCATGGACTCCCGGGGCCGCCGCCAGACGCGGTCGTGCCCGTGGTACTCGTATCTGTACCCCCCGCCGGACAGTGACTCGGCCGTAAGCGGCAGCCCCCGGTACACGCCACGCCCATCCTTGTGGCGGTACATCGCCCTGGTTTTATCACTCAGCTCGGTATACTGCGTGTTCCACACATGGTTGCCCTTCTTGTAAAACAACAACACGTCGGAAATCCGCCCGTACCGACCGGCGTCGTTGTGGGGGTTCGTCCTCTGCCAGGTGATGCTGTTCCTGTAGTTGGCCGCCCCGAACACGGAGTCCATCAGCAGCTTCAGATAGTGACCCGCCGTCGTATCACAGTGCAGGTATATGGATCCCGTGGGCTTTAGGATCCTGTGCATCTCTATGATGCGCACCGCCATGTAGATGGCATATGCCATCATGGACTTGCCGCCCACATGCTGGACGGCGTCGAGCAGCTTGTAGAGGGCCGGGTGTGACTCGGAGATCTCCCCCCACCACTCCTTGTCGATGTCCGACAGGCTCCACGTGTCCTTGAAGGCGGCCCCGGCCGCCTTTGACCCTATCGGGGCGGCATAGTCGTGCTTGGAGTTGAACGGCGGATCCAGGTATATCAGGTCTATCGACCCGGAGCGGATCCCCCTCATTATGTAGAGGTTGTCCCCCGTGAATATGGTCCTGTTGTGGATCTTCCCGTCGCCGGGACTTGCTCGAGCCGTGTGGAGGGGGGGGGGGTGCTATATTTACCGTGCGGCTAGGGGTTCTCCGGGCTGGCGGGACGCGCGGTTCGGTGCCGCTAACCGGCCTTCCGGCCGGCGTCCATCCGGCCGCCCGTGCTATTGGCCGTGCTGTACTTGATCACCTCCTCCGTCATGCGCGCCCCCCTGTCGCCGGGATCCAGCTCCGAGATCCTGATGATCGCGTTATCCTCCTCTACGTCGACGCTGAGCCTGGGGCTGAGGCCGGCAAGGGCGTCCAGTGGCACGCCCGATCCCTACCTTGTGATCCGGCCTATGTCGGACGTGGGAGGCACCTTGATCACCCTTGTTACGAAGAGCGTCGCGTCCCCGCCGTACGTGACCGGCCCCCCGGTATCCTCGCATCCGGGGTCCGGCTCAAACCCAATGTCCAGATCAATCTTGCCCCCGACTATGTCTATCGCGGAGCCGGTGATGACGCACGGCACGCCCATGACCCTTGATAGGTAGGCCTCCAAGTCGTCCCACCTCGGCCTGCCTCATCGTGGTCGCGGTCGGCCGTCTGTGGCGGTCTTCTACAACCCCTCCAAAATCCGGCCAAGGTTTATAACATCACAGTCTGTGCCAGAAGGTGTTGAATCCGGCAGGAATGTCCTTGGTAACATACTACGCTGGTGATCCGTGCCCCCGTAAACATGGATCTCATTCTGCCCGACCGGGATCGGCCTCTAAATCACTGTTACATGCGTGCAGCTCCCCAATTTTGGCCCTCAAAATTGGTAGCCGGATGCCTGCAATGCTTCGATTTATGCAAGGAGCGAGCCCTCGACTTGGCAATATTGCAACTTTGGAGGCAGCGAATCTTGCGAAAAGACGGTATTGTTCTAAATCCCTCCAGACCCGCCAGATTTACGCGCGTCTTTCAAGCCATGCACGTACATGGATCACGCCAACGGCGCGCGGCTGGAGATTGTGCACGGCGGCAGCTGCGGCGCGCGCCGGATTAAAAAGACGTGCGCCGCCCGCGGGATCATGTAACGCGCTCCGTGAAAAGATGCATCGGCCCCAACAAAGCCGCCCTGCCGCGCACGGACGCCGGGCGGCACGGCCGCGGCGGCTTTCAAGCCTGGGACCGGCCGGTTTATAGCGGGCGGGCCATGCGGAGCGGCGATGGGGACAAAGGACGGATACGACAGGACGTGGCGCATAAGGCTG
>UYNY03000087.1 GCA_900620265.3 Nitrosopumilaceae archaeon
TAATGAGGCGTGGCGGGGGCCGTCCCGTGCCGGGGTGGCCTAGCCTGGTAGGGCGCGCGCTTGGAAGCTGATCGCCAAATAGCGCGTTCCCGCAAGGGATCGGGAGTTCAAATCTCCCTCCCGGCGCTCTGATTTACCGGACGCGTCCGTGCCCCCGAGCCATCTGCGGGTGCCGCACGCCCCCCCTTGCGGCAGTTTATAACCGGGAGGCGGCGGGCGTTATGGCATGGGCGGGACGGCATCACCACAACTCGGCGCGGCGGGATCCGCGGGGACGCCGAAACGGATCAAGAACACGTTCTCTAGGGCCGAGAACGAGTACTTTACCCCCGCCACCCTCTTCTCGCTCTGCAGGTACGGGTTCCCGTTCGAAAAGCTGCCAGAGGAGGCAAAGGAGATGTTGATGGAATACTGCAAGGAGTATGACAAAAGGTGCACCCACTCGGACGGCGAGATAAAGATCGCCTCGCTGGACGTGCCCCCCGAGGACCGGCTGAGATAGCCCGCCATCCTGATAGTACGACCCGCCTATCCCTCAAAGGTTATATTGAATAGGCCTGGATGCCGGTGCGTTGGAATCCAGCAGGGCGCCCACTTCCGGCGGATCGAGAGTGATAAAGAACACGTTCTCTAGGGCCAAGAACGAGTACTTTACCCCTGCCACCCTCTTCTCGCTCTGCAGGTACGGGTTCCCGTTCGAAAAGCTGCCAGAGGAGGCAAAGGAGATGTTGATGGAATACTGTGAGGAATATACCAAAAGGTGCACCCACCCCGGGGACGAGATAAAGATCGCCTCGCTGGACGTGCCCCCCGAGGACCAGCTGAGATAGCCCGCCATCCTATAGTACGACCCGCCCCCCAAGGTATATGTTGAATCGGCCCGGATGTCTATATGTTGGAATCCGGCAGGTTATCTCCTTCCGGCGGATCGAGGCTGATAAGTAGCACGTTCGCCCATAGCTGTGATAACGAGTACTCTGAGCCCGCCACCCTGTTCTAGCTGCGGAAGCACGGGTTCCAGCTGTAGGAGATTCCGGAGGGCGCAAGTAAGATGGCGCTTGAATACGAAAAGTATTATCCGGCAGAGTGTGAAAAATCCGCCGATGAGATCGTGATCCCCTCGCTAGGCTTTGGGCCCGGCTGCGTGATGCCGGGGGATCGGGAGAAGGCCAGCCCTCCCCCAAGGGCCCGGTGCCTAGCCGCGTCCGGCCATGCCACATGTGTGCACGGCCCCGCCACGCCCGCCCGGCGCCACCCCGCGTTCCCTGATCGCCCCTGTACCCAATGCTGATCACGCGCACCCTGATCGCCGGGATTTTTAACATGCGGGTCAAGATCGATTCTGTCGTCAATTCGGGTCTCAGTCCTCCTGGGCCGCCCGCTCTGGCCCTCGTCCTTCTAACTGGCCTCAAGCACCCGGCCTCCTCTGGGTGCCGCCACGCCTAAGACCCGAATTGTCAATAGAATCGTGTCAGTTGCTCAGTATAATCCACCGGTTGGATACGCCGGACATGAAAAGAGCAAGACGGACGTCGGAGACGGGAGTCGAACCCGTACGGGTTAGACACCCAGCGATTTATCAGACCGCCTGACAACCGTTGTCAACTCCGACGTCCGAGCAGGGTGCTGCTGGTTGTGCTATTAACTGTTTGGCGTGTTCGGGCCCTGCCTGGTTGCCTTATTAAGATATATATACTACTTATTGTGGGTATCAGATGGTTAGACACCCAGCGGTCTATCGGCTGTTGGTGGACGGCGGGATTTCCCGTCGTCCATTTTTTAATTAAACAAGAAAAATCAATCAAAGTAAAATAATGGGGATTCCATCAACAATTCGGGTCTTAGTCCTCCTGGGCCGCCTGCTCTGGCCGTCGACCTTCTAACTGACTTCCAGCACCTGGCTGCCGCCACGCCTAAGACCCGAATTGTCGACAGAAACGTCAAGATCATTCGCCAGCAACCCAGATTATGAGAGGCACGCGTACCGCCTGCATGGTAATGTGGCGCGGCCCGGGTGCACGCTGATGTCAGACGTCTGGCTCGACTGGGCCCGGATCGCCATGATCGTTGCAGAGAACGTATACAGGAAGGGATTCACACTGGATCCTGAAACCTGTCTTGTCTTTGACGCATATAGTGAGGAAGACTGCAGGACCATGTACCGGCTGCAGGTGGAGTCTGACCCCGGCATTGACGAGAGGGAGCCCCTGTACTTTATAGGCGTCACCAACAACATTGGCACGGAGGTCAACGACTGGCTGATGAGGGTGTTTTCCCTGGTTTCCAAAAAGCCGCGCCGACCCCAGATCGGGTTCTGGCGGGATCGCTTTGGCGTGCCCTATCTGGACGTCGTGATAGCCCGACAGTTTATAAACCCCCAAGCCGCCATGGAGTTCGGGAAGAGACATGGACAAGAGTGGATCCTCGCAGTCTGGGCAGACGGCAGCCACGAGCACATCGAAACGGATCAAGAACACGTTCTCTAGATCCAAGAACGAGTACTTTACCCCCGCCACCCTCTTCTCGCTCTGCAAGTACGGGTTCCCGTTCGAAAAGCTGCCAGAGGAGGCAAAGGAGATGGTGCTCGAATACTCGAAGTACCATGCCTCAAGGTGCACCCACTCGGACGGCGAGATAAAGATCGCCTCGCTGGACGTGCCCCCAGAGGACCAGCTGAGATAGCCTGCCATCCTATAGTACGACCCGCCTATCCCTAAGGTTATATTGAATAGGCCTGGATGCCGGTGCGTTGGAATCCAGCAAGACGTCCCCCTCCGGCGGATCGAGGGTGATAAAGAACACGTTCTCTGATATGGGCAACGAGTACTTTACCCCCGCCTCCCTCTTCCTGCTCTGCAAGTACGGGTTCCCGTTCGAAAAGCTACCGGAGGAGGCAAAGGAGATGTTGATGGAATACTGCAAGGAGTATGACAAAAGGTGCACCCACTCCGGGGACGAGATAAAGATCGCCTCGCTCGACGTGCCCCCCGAGGACCGGCTGAGATAGACCATCGTCCCGCACGCATCCGCCGCCCGGATCCGGCCTGCGGCAGAGCCCCGCCCCCCCGCGCAGGCGGGATCCGCGTTCCCGAGCGGGCGCGGCGCCCGGGGCGCTCCCGCTCCACGGTTTATAATCGGGGCGGGGGAGGCGGGCCGCATGGACAAACCGCCAGCCCCGCAACCCGGCGGGGCGGGGGCGCCGATGCTCATCAGGAACACGTTCGCCCCCAACTGCAGGAACGAGTACTTTACGCCCGAGATGCTGTTCGCCCTGATGCGGCAGGGGTTCCAGCTAAGGGACATGCCGGAGGAGGCAAGGGAGATGGCGCGCGAGTGCAGTGAGCAGTACGAGGCGTCATGTACAAGGCCGGGGGAGAAGATCAAGATACACGCGCTGGACCTTGGGCCCGGCGGCGTGGTGCTGGGCGACCGGAGGGGCGGGGACGGTCCCTTGGCCCGGTGACGCACGGTTACCGCGCCTGCCGCCGGCCCGTAAAGCCGTCCCCAGTCCGGGGCATTGTGGACCGTAATGCAAGCCCCCCGCCAGGCGCCGGAGCGTTCCGCGCCTGTGGGATCCGCGCCAACGTCCTCGGGAATATGCGCCCGTGACCGGGTGACGCAGGTATCCTCCAAAAGGCCGCTTGAATGGTAGAATGGCCGATAGCGTGTCATGACGACGGTGCGCCTGCACCATCTGTGCCGTCCCAAGTGCCGCTGGGGACGAGGACGGGTTGGCCGATAACCCGCCGACTGCCCTATGGATCCGGGCGGCCCGGGATGCCCCTTGGCCTGTCCACCGCCGTTATGATCGCCTCGATTGCGGCCCTGATCTCCTCCTCCGTATTGTAACGGCCAAGCCCTATCCGGATCGACTGGTGCGGGCGTTCCTCCCACAGCCCCGTGGCGGGGCGCGCCCCAGATCGGCCCCCGTGGATACGTGGCCGCGGAGCGCGCCTATATGTCCGGCTCGTCCCTGTAGGATTCCGTGTCCCACTGCCTGTCCAGCCTGCTCGGATCAAAGGCGTCCACGGTCATCTCGATATAGTCCGGGAACGTGCACGGCATGGGCGCGCGCGTGTACGCGCCCCAGTTGGCAAATATCAGAGCGGGGTCGGAGCTGTACCACGGGATCACTTCGGCCCCCCGGTAGTTGTACATTGACAGGAACGTGGTGCCGTCCCCCTCCTCGCACCCGTCCACAAACGTCTGGCCGGGCATGTACGTGCGCGTATGGCTGGTGATCCCGTCCCCGGCGGCCCGCGCGTGCGTGACCGTGACGGAGCCGTCGGGGTTGAGGACCGGCAGGTCGGGCCCAAACAGCGGCCGGTCGAGGGGGAACGGATCCACGTACACCTTGTTCAGCAGGACCGCGTGCCTCACCGGGTCGGCGTACGGATCATACGGCGCGTGCGGATCCTCCCTGTACTGCCCCAGACCGTACATCCCGTCAAAGCCGCCGGCGTCATAGACGTCCACCGTCTGCCTCAGCAGGTCCGGGTACTCACAGGGGGTGTCCGGGGGCACCTCCAGCTCAAAGTGCACCAGCACCAGGCTCAGGTTCCCCTGGAAGAGGCTCGTCCCCCTGTACTGGTACATGTGCAGTATCCTCGCATCGTCCCTGACGAGGCACCTGTACGCGAACGTCTGGTTCACCCCGTACGTCTGGCTGTACGAGTCGTGCGGGAGCTCCCACGTCTTTGGTATGGTGTATCCGATCCCGCCGGGCCTGATCACCCGCTCCCGCTCGTACCAGAACGTGACGGAATCGTCCGCCGGGTTGTGAACCGCCGCCGAGTACCCCCATGTGTCGCCCCAGTATCCGAGGCGGGGCGGGTACAGCAGTGGCTCTTGGAGGCGCGGCTCGAAGAGCGGCTCTATCCCCGCGATGAACGCGTACGTGCCCCCGCCTGCCTGACGTTCTGCATGATGCGCCGACTGGTAGGTGATTCCTGCAAGCACCAGGGCCGCTCCCACCGCCGAGAACACGAGGAGTCTGTTCATCAGCTGACGCGCCTCACCCGATATTCCGGAAGGTTCCTGCGGGGTCCGGTCCCCCGCCGTATTCCCGTCCCTTGCCGGCAGCCGCCCCCCTGCCCGCGCACGGGCCGCCCGCGCTTCCCGCGTCGGCGCCGCCGTTCCCGTGGACGGCGGGCACCGGGGCCGCGCCCGCGGATGCCGCGACCGCCGCGTGATGCGCCATACGTCCCATGCCTTGCACATGCGCCGTCTTTGCTATTAAACATGGCGCACCGCGAGATCCCGTCCATGATCCGGGTTCCGATCTCCCAAGAATGGCGGGCGGCGGGGCCAGGGCCCGAATTACAGAGCCGCACCGCGGCGGTACTTTTTTTTCCAGCCGTCTCCGCGATCATCTGCGGCCCGGTGCCGCCTGATCCGCCGGTGCCTGTGCCCCCGGCCGGTGATCCGGCCGGTGATCCACCCGGCCGCCGGGGCCGCGATCCGGGCGGGCCGCGGGCGCCCCTGCACGAGCCCGGCGCCCTCCCCGGAAACGCCTAAATCCCGCCGCGGCCCCGGGGTATGGCATGGCCGACGCGTACGACGAGCACTTCAAGCGCGGCTGCTCTGCCGCCGAGGAGGAAAAGTACGGGGAGGCGGCCGCCTGCTTTGACCGCGCCCTGGCCGAGCGGCCCGGCGACCGGCAGGCCACCTACTACAAGGGCCGCGCCATCGCGGGGCTCGGCAGGCACGCAGAGGCCGTCTGGCACTATGACCGGGCGCTCGGGTCGCCGGCGACCGACCCCGTGGTCTCGTTCCACAAGGCCGTCTCGCTGGCCGAGATGGACCGCCACGAGGAGGCCATCGCCTGCTATGACGCGGCCCTCAGGGCGAGGCCCGGCGACGACCACATGCTGTTTTACAAGGGGCGCGCGCTCGCCGCGACCGGGCGCCACGAGGAGGCCGTCGCCTGCTATGACGCGGCCCTCGAGGCGAGCCCGGGCCACCCCAACCCGCTGTACGCAAAGGGGCGCTCGCTGGTGATGATGGGCCGGCACCGGGACGCCGTCGAGTGCTTTGACGGGGTGCTTGCGACGCAGCCGGGCGACTACCACGTGCTCTACGCAAAGGGGCTCGTATTCGGCGAGATGGGGATGAACTGGGAGGCGATAGGGTGCCTTGATGGCGCCCTGCGCGCAAGGCCCGGCGACGACAGGGCGCTGGTCAACAAGGGGCTGGCGCTTGCCAGGCTCGAGCAGTACAAGGAGGCCATATCCTGCTTTGACGGGGCGCTAAAGACAGAGCCGGGCA
>UYNY03000088.1 GCA_900620265.3 Nitrosopumilaceae archaeon
TCCCCGACGAGGCCCCCGTCACGAGGACGTCCCTGCCCTTGAGGTCCAACGCGGGGCCCGCGCGCGGCAGGCGATAAAGCGGTTTCCATCACCCGGAGCGGTTGATGTCGATGTGGCACCTGTCGCGCAGTTGCTGCGCCCGCGTGGTCCGGGGGACAGCATGCCCGCGCGTGGATCCGGCCCCGATCAGTATCGGGCCGGCATCACCGCCTAGCCCGGTTGGCCTCCGCAGGCAGTGAATGTGTTATATTATGGGTGTCCGGAGGGCGGGGTACCTGTGCTCGAATCCATGGGACTGACGATTGGCTCTCAGTTCCCATGGCTCATGTGGGCACAGCCACTTTTCGTGTTTGCTCAGGCCGGTATCTTGCCCGTAACCGGCCCGCAGGCCGGCTTTAGAACTAGGGGACGGGTCTATCAGCATCGCTGGGTGTTCGTCTCAAAGTCTCCTGTCAAACCTTCTGTCGTGTTATCTTTAAATTATTGAAATGTCCCTTTGGTGAGTGATAGTGTGTTTTATTTCAATTAATATTGTCAGACTTGTTGAGCTCTGTTACGACATCCTCAGCGGTTGGATTCTCGCCTAGGCAGATGCAGGGCACGCCTTCCTCGACACAGCCATCACACATCTCCTTGTCGCGCGTCACTATGACCATTTTTTCTTCTTCAGCCCGCTTTATGATCGAATAATCGTGTTGCGCCTTCTTGCCTTGCGCCTGCAGCTCTTTAACATACACGGCATCGTATCCTAGTCCCTTGAGCTTTTCCGCGAGCCCGCCATACATCTCGTCAACTAGTAGATGTGGCGAGGATCCGGTACGTGTGCCTATGTCTTCCGTGAAATCCGCCTCTTTGAAGACGGACTGGAGGGCGGTGTTCTGCTGGATCCGCGCGTGGTCCTCCTGATTACCCCTAAAGATGATGCACACGACCCGGGCGCACTTGTGCCCCTCTTCCTTTACGGCGTCTATTGCCCGGATTGCGGACATGCCGCTGGTGATCACGTCATCTATGATCACGACCGGGCTTACGACCCTGCCCTCGATCATCTTCCGGGTCCCGTGCTCCTTTGCCGTCTTGCGCACGTAGAACGACGTAAATGTCGGGTTGGCCGGATCCCTCTCGTGCTCGATCTGGCTCAGCTGCGACACGGCGGCGGCAAGGGGGATGGAGCCGGACTCGAGCCCCCCGACGGACTTTGCGCCCGAGACCTTTTTGATCAGGTCGTACAGCACGCCCGCCGCCACATGCAGGCCCTCCGGATCCCCGGAGAGGAGCCGCAGGTCAAAATAGTGCTTTGAGGTCTTGCCCGATGCGAGCTTGAACCCCTCCTCTGAGTGCTTGAAGGCGCCCGTCGAGCGCACCAGCTCCGCAAGCCTCTTCCTGCCCGCCTCGGCTCCCAGATCCCCGGATCCCATGCCGGGTCGTGCCGGCCACTCTGAAATAAACCAATTGGAGCCGGGTTATTACGCGGGGGCGGCTCGGCCATATTCCTAGCAAAACGCCCTGCACGTACCCCCTAAAGATACACGGGTATGCGCCGGTGTGTCACGCACGGGACGGCCGTGGGTCCAATATGGATCCGGAGGAGATCGGGGAAGCGCAGGCAACACATTAAGGCGCCCGGCCCCGTGATGGCCGCGATGGCGCCGGCCCACATGGCAGACCTTGGCAGCATCGTGCGCGGGGCGGAGCTTGAGAGGGCCGTGGCCCCGACGGTCGTGGTGAACATCACCTACCAGTGCAACGCGAGGTGCGGGTACTGCAGGTGGGGCGACGGGAGGAGCCAGGAGAGGGACCACCACCGGATCCGCGACGTGCTGGTACATCCCGAGACACTCCGGAACCTCGGCACGAGGAGGGTCGTGCTGTCAGGCGGCGAGCCCAGGCTGAACCCCCGCATCGGCGCCATCCTAGCGCACTATGCAAGGCTGGTCGACGAGGTGGTCGTGATAACAAACGGCTACGGGCTCGGGCCGCGCGAGGCGCGCGACCTGCTGCGCGCCGGGGCGACCGGCATCGCGGTGTCGCTTGACTCGGCGGATCCGGAAGAGTCGCTCAGGACTAGGCGCACGCCGCCCGGCGTGCATGCGGGCATACTGCGCGGGATCAGGAGGATCGCCGCGGAGCTGCCGGGGATCGAGCTCGGGATAAACGCCACCGTAACGCATCCGACGGCCAGCTGGGGGACGGTGCGGGGGCTGCTCGAGTTCGGCAGGGACGCGGGGATCGGAACCGTAAAGTTCCAGCCCGTGTTCGACGACGGCTACGCGGGGGACAACGACCCGGGCCTGCTGCTTACCCGGGCGGACAGGGACGCGCTTCTGGACATATCGGGGCGCGTCGCGGGACTCGGGGGGCGCCCGCTTACGAACCCACCGGGGTTCTGGGCCGACGTGGCGGCCGTATGCTCCGGCGAGCGGCTCCCGGGCGGCGCGTGCGGCCTGGGAGGCAGGCAGGCCATATCCACAGAGGGGATGCTGGGCGTGTGCTACTGGATAAAGTCAGAGTACGGGGCGGTCCCCGCGCCCGCCGGGGCCGAGCGCGTGCGCCGCACGCGGGAGGGGTTTGATTCCGCAAGGCGCGCGTGCAAGGTGGACTTTCACTGCTTTTGCACTCAGGGGATCGACCATACATGGAGATAACCTCGATAGACATCGTGGTCCCGTCGATCAGACACGACCCGAGGGAGATGCTAAAGTCCATGCGCGTCAGGATCCCGGCGGGCACCAAGGTGGCATGGTATGTTACCAGCGACAACCCGTCCGTCGACTCGGCCGAGTTCACGCACGAGGGGTCGCCCGTGCGCGTGATCAGGAACGAGAAAAAGCTTGGGGCGCCACTATCAAGGAACGTCGGACTGGAGGCAGGTACAGGCGAGTACGTGCTGTTCCTGGACGACGACGTGGAGCCGGCGCCGGACATACTCGAGCGCTATGCGGACGCGGTAAGGGACGACCCGGACGCGGCCGGCTACGTGGGCCCGACGTTCTTTCCGGATCCCGTTAACTCGTTCACGCGCGGCATACGCGCAAGCGGCTACCTGTTTGCCTTCGAGGACGCCCCGTCCGGCAGCCCGCCGGTCTCGTGGGGGACCACGTCGAACATACTATTCTCCCGGAAGAGGATCGGGGGCACGCGCTTTTCCGGCGTGTTTCCGGCGGCCGGCGGCGGCGAGGACATTGACTTTTGCCTCAACATAGCGGGCGGGCCCGTGATGTTCAGGACTGTCCCGGAGGCGTCCGTGAGGCACGGGTGGTGGGGTGGCGGGCGCAGGAGCTATAGGAGGTTCTTCCGGTGGGCGTTCGGGGACTCGAGGCTCACGAGGATGCACCCCAAGTACGCCTACCGCGACTTTCCAAACACGCTAGAGATGCTGCTGTTCGGGACGTGCGCCGCGGCCGCGCTGGCGCTGCTGCCCGGCATCAGCTGGGCGCTGCCGGCCGCGTGGGCCGGGATCGTGGCAGCGTGCGACCTTGGCACGGAGCAGGCACGCACCCGTATCCAGCGGGGAAGGATCATGCCTGCGGGCGGCGTCGAGGCGGCCGCCATACGGCTCTCAAGCGACCTTGGCAGGATTGCCGGCCCCGTCTCCCGCCGCGAGGCGCCCAGCTTCCTTGCACGCTTCAATTATGTCGGGACCAGTGATTACCCCAGGTTTGAGAGAAAGGTTTCAGGCGCCAGGTTCGCCGCGTCGATGATCCTTGCTGCCGCGTGGGCCGCCGCTAGCTATACCTTGACAGGTTCTCCCTGAACCAGTCGAACGTCCTCCTCATGCCCTCCTCCAGCGTGAACCGGGGTTTCCAGAGCGGCGAGCTGCCGCCTATCTCGAACGAGACGGGCTTGCCGTCCACCATCTCGCCCGGCTCGTACGGGCCCTCCCGGATCCTCGACCTGCCGTCGCCGAACTCCGCGACGATCCCGGCAAGCTCCATGTTGGTGACGATCCTGTCCCCCACGTTGCCCGCGCAGTGGATCGTCCGCCCCACGTACTGCCGCAGGTCCACCACGAGCCTTGCGTAAAAGTCCACAATGTCCTCCCCGTACGTCCAGAGCCGCCTCGCCTGCGGGGATCTCACCGTGATCTCCCTGCCAGCCAGCACGCCGAGCGCCAGCTGCGCGGGGAACTCGTCGCTCCTCATCCGGAACCCGTAGCCGCTGCCGACGCGCGTCACCACGCACGACACGCCGTGCGCCTTGTGGTACGTCATGTACAGCGACTCGACGGCCGCCTTTGTCCACCCGTACACGGAGGACGGGTTCGGCGGCATCTCCGGCAGGTACGTCGACCCCGGCGGGTACCCGTACAGCGTGTTAAAGGAGCTCGGGTATATGATCGTGATCGCGGCCGGATCCATGCGCCGCGCGACCTCGAGTATCCGCAGGGACGGGGACAGGTTCGCCGCCATCGCGTACGACGGGCTCGACGTCCCCATGGGCCTGTCCGCGACGCCCAGCCCGCAGTCCAGCACCACGTCCACCCCCTCGAGGTCGTCGCGCACAAGGTCGTTGGACGCCTTCCAGGCATAGCTGGACCTGCAGTCGACGCCGGAGAGCCGCCACGCCTCGTCAAACCTGCAGACGTCCATGCATTTGGTGTCCATCCCCATCTCCATGAACCTGCGCACCAGGGCCGAGCCGACCACCCCCGCGGCGCCTATCACGAGGATCCTCACAGCCCCACCCCCGGGACGTGCCCGCGCGCCATGCGGCCGTATAGCTCCCCGCGCCGCTTTATCTCTTTACTGGGCCGCCTCGACGGTCCCGCCCTTTATCCTGCTGAGCGCCAGCTTTACCAGCAGCAGCCAGGTGACCAGTATCGGAAAGTAATAGGTCGCTATCCGCCACCCTATCACGGCGTCCCACTCGAGGTCCCCGCCGCGCTCGCCGAGGTCGAACGGGTTCAGGTCGTTCAGGTACTGTCTCTTATACACATCTGACGCTGCCGACGAGCGATCTAGTGTAGATCTCGGTGGTCGCCGTATCATTAAA
>UYNY03000089.1:0-3642 GCA_900620265.3 Nitrosopumilaceae archaeon
CTGCGCGAGGGCAGGGAGGACGTCAAGATAAGCACCATCGCAAGGATGCTCAGCGTAAAGCAGCCGAGCGTCGTGCAGATGCTCAAAAAGCTCGACGAGCGGGGCCTCGTCGTCTATACAAAGGCCGGCGTGAGGCTCGCCGAGGAGGGCGAGGCCATCGGATCTAGCATGATGCGCAACAGCCGCCTGCTCGAGGTGCTGATGGACAGCGCCCTAAAGGTGGAGATCGACGAGGAGATGGTCTGCGGGATAGAGCACCACATGAAGCCCCAGTTCACCGACGCGCTCTGCACCATGCTGGGGCACCCGCGAAAGTGCCCCCACGGGTACGCCATACCGAGGGGCTCGTGCTGCCCGGAGGACGCCTAGGATGGCCTGCTTTTGCGGCTGTGCCGAGTACGTGCGGGATGCCGACGGCTTCAAGGTGGGGTGCACCGAGTGCGGCCACGGCCCGCAGAACCACGAGGATGGCTTTAGGGCCTCGTCGAGGGGCAACGAGTCGGGCGGGCAAAAGCGCGACGCCGACTTTGGCTAGGCGCCAATCACCTTTACGAGGACGCGCTTTTTCCTGCCGCCGTCAAACTCGCCGTAGAATACCTGCTCCCAGGGCCCAAAGTCAAGGCGCCCGCCCGTGACGGCCATGACGACCTCGCGGCCCATCACCTGGCGCTTTAGGTGCGCGTCGGCGTTGTCCTCGCCGGTCCTGTTGTGCTCGTAGGCCGAGACCGGCTCGTGCGGGGCGAGCCCCTCGAGCCACCTCTCATAGTCGGCGTGCAGCCCCGGCTCGTCGTCGTTGATAAAGACGCTGGCCGATATGTGCATCGCGTTGGCAAGGCAGAGGCCCTCCCGGACGCCGCTCCTCCTCACGACGCGCTCGATCTCCGGGGTGATGTTGACAAAGGCGCGGCGCCCCGGTATGTCAAACTCGAGGTATTCCGTCCTTGATATCAACGGGAGCGATCCGGGACCCCCTCCCATATAGCGGGTTCGCGGATCCCCTCTAGGATCCGGGCACGGCTCCCCCAGAATGTACCGGATATGGCCCCCCCTGGCAGGGGCACCTGCGCCCGAATCCACGGGTCCGATGATTCGGTCTCGGTTCCCGTGGCTCATGTGGGCACAGACCCTTTCCATCTAGCGGGGTTCCCCCGCCCCGCATACTGCCAGCCCCTCCCGGACGTCGGCGAGCCCGGTCTTTAGGACGGATCTTGCAAGCGAGCAGTCAAGCGTGGTATTGCGCGGCCTCTTTGCGGCGCGCCCCCCGCCCGAGGCGCCCCTCCTTACCAGCGCCGGGTCGTACCCGAGCGCAGAGGCCGCCTCCCTTGCAAACTCGTACTTTGAGAGCGCCCGCCCGCACCCGAGGTGCATGATCCCGCGGTGGCCCGTCCGCGCAAGCTCGAGCAGCGCGGCAGCGAGGTTGCCCACCTCTAGCGGGTTGAAGACAATGTCGGCAAACCCGGTGACCTCCTCGCCCCGCCGCAGTCTCCCCTCTATCCAGTCGAGCAGGGACCCCCCGCCGGGGCGGCGCCCGTACATGTTGGCCCTGGCGACCGCGCACCCCGGCGCAGCCGACATGGCCTCCTCCTCCCCCTCTAGCTTTGACCTTGCATACTCGTTGACGGGGCGCGGCGCGTCGGACTCTGTATACCACTCCCCCTCCCCGTCAAAGACAGAGTCAGTCGAGACGTGCACCAGCCTGGCAGAATACCTCTGGGCGGCCCGCGCCACGTTGCCGGCGCCGAGCGCGTTGACGGCCCGCGCGTATGCCGGGTCCCCCTCCAGCAGATCCACGTCCGTCGCGGCCGCGCAGTTGATGATGATATCTGGGGCGATCCTTTCCACCACCGCGTCGACTGCCTCTACGTCCCGGATGTCCACCCGCACATCGACCCGGACGTCGACCCCGGCCCCCCCGCTCCTCGAGGCCAGCGACGCGCCGGGCCCGGCGGCGGCCAGGACGGCCCCCCCCAGAAAGCCGCCCCCCACCACGAGCACCCCTCCCATGCCGGGCCGGCCCCCACGCCGGTATTTTATCCTGAGCGCGTGCCGCGCCCGCACGGCGGCCAAAAAAGCTTGATAAGAGGCCCCGCCCAAAGGCGGCGAAATGGTAGAGATCGACGTGGCGGCCCCTCTTGACGCCTTCCGCCTCTTTGTGATAGGGAGCACCTGCAGGTCGTTCGCGCCAGAGGCCTACATCGACGACGCCGAGGTATTCGCCGAGCGGGAGGAGGAGCCGGGGGCCATCTACGTCGAGGCGGCCGACAAGGTCACGCTAAAGAAGATACGCGACATCACATTCGTCAACGCCCGGGACGTGCTCGGCGTCATCTATAACTCAAAGAGCGGCAACACCGCCCTCCGCTGGCGCCAGTCGGGCGGGGGCGCCGGCAGGGTCACCGGCGAGGCGTCGACCAACTCGCTGACGAACCTGGCAGAGGCCAACGTGCTGCCCATCGACTGGGTAAAGGACTACTTTAGGAAGAAGACGGCCGAGGCAAAGCAGGCAGAGAACCCATGATAACAAGGGAGGTCGACGCGTCCTCCGTATACGCGAGGCCCGAGGACCCGGACGACCTGCTGTCGCTGCGCAGGGCCGTCCGCGCCGGCGACCGGGTCACCGGCGACACGACCCGGGTGATAAAGCGCGAGAGGGACTATTCGAGGCCGGACCGGGGCGAGCGCGTCCGGATCCGGGTGGCGCTCCGCGTCGAGAGGATGTCCCTTGACGGCGAGCTTGGCCGGCTGCGCATAGCCGGGACGGTCCAGGATTCTGACAACGAGTCGGTCCCGCGCGGGTCCCACCACTCGATGATAATAGAGCCGGGGCGCGGGATCACCATCGCCAAAAAGTCGTGGGGCCCGTCCCAGAGGGACCTGCTCTCAAGGCGCGGCCCCCGGGCCGGGTTCGTCCTTGCCGCCGTCGACGCGTCCGACTGCGGGATAGCCAGGCTGTCAGGCACCCGGATGGAGCGGATCCCCGACATCAGGTCCGGCGTCTCGGGCAAGAGGTACCGGGGGTCCTTTGACATGGCGGGGTTCCTCGACGGGGCGGCGCAGGCGGCAGCCTCCGTCGCGCGGCCCGGCGACCGCGTGATAATCTTCGGGCCCGGCCATACAAAGAGGCGCCTTGCCAACCGGATGAGGGGCCTCCCGGAGCTCCAGGGGCATGATATCAGCGTCATTGACGGGGTAGAGACGGCCGGCGAGGACGGGATCATAGAGTTCTCAAGGTCGCCTGCCATGAGGCGCGCCGCCTCCGGGAGCGGGCTTGCAAGGGCCGCCGAGATAACCGACGAAGCAGTCGCCCGGGCGGGGCGCGGCGCCGACCTGTTCGCGATGGGGATGGACGAGGCGTCAAGGGCCGCCGTGGCCGGCGCCGTCGGCTCGCTGGTATTCTCCGACCGGTCGGTCCGGGACGACGAGCAGGGGCTAGTCGACCTGCTAGATGAGGCGGAGCGGCGGGGGGCCGACACGTATGCTGTCGACTCGTCCACCGACGTGGGGCTCCGCGTCAGCGGGCTTGGCGGGATCGTCGCCCTGCTGAGGTACCGGATGTAGAGTCCGTTATCCACGCCATGTACGGGGCGTTGACCGACCTGACTGGGATCTCTGCTATCTCTGGCACGTCGTAGGGGTGGGTGC
>UYNY03000089.1:3652-17933 GCA_900620265.3 Nitrosopumilaceae archaeon
CTTGCTATCTGCCTCCTGAGCCCGGCCCGGCTTGCGGCATCCGTCTTGAAGAGGGCCACGTATTCCGTCCCCCTCTCTATCCGGCCCTCCCACCTGTAGGTGGAGCTGATCCGGGCGATGTTGACGCAGGCGGCCAGCCGGGCCCCGACGGCCCCGTCCGCTGCCCGGGAGGCCGACGCCCTGTCGGGGTAGGTCGAGACCAGTATCACGGGCACCATAGCAAGCGATAAATTGCCGCCCAATAAAAAAATTGGCACCGCCATGGATATCATCACCGAGAACCCGATAATCCTGGTGCTGATAGGGTGGGCCGCCGCGCTCGGCGTCGCAAAGGCGCTGAGGCTGGACAGGTACGGCCTCGAGATAAAGCCGTACAGCATGGTGTACAGGAACGGCGGCGTCTACTCTGTCCTCCAGAGGATCCTCTCGAGGACCCGGCGGGGGATCCGCGTCTTTGCCGATACCAGCGTCGTCTCGGGGTTCCTGATGATGGGGTTCGCGTTCTGGTTCCTGGCAAGCAACGCTGCCAACTTTTTCGTCGCCGAGACAGAGTTCTCCGAGCTGACCATCCTCATACCGGGCGTGACGCTGACCTCGGGGCCGGCCATCGCCTACTTTCTGCTCTCGATCCCCGTCGTGCTGGTCATCCACGAGGGGGCCCACGGGATCGTGGCGGCGCTCGAGAGGATCCGGATAAAGACGGGCGGGTTCGCCGTATTCGTGGCCCTCTTTGCGGGGTTTGTAGAGCCCGACGAGGAAGAGTTCAACAAGGCCAAAAGGATCTCGCGGCTCCGGGTGATAGGGGCCGGCGCCACCTCGAACGTGCTCTTCGCGATGGTGCTAGGCGCAATCCTGCTGACAAACCCGCTCTTTGCAATCGTGCTGCCAGAGCCGCTGCTTGGCGCGTTCTACGAGGAGCCTGCCGGCGTCACCGTCCTCGGAATAATACCGGGGTCGGGGGCCGAGGAGGCCGGCCTGCAGCCGGGCGACATTATAACAGAGGTGGACGGGACGCCGATACGCGGGGCCGGCCTCTTTCCGCCGCTGGAGCCGGGCTCGACGGTCGGGGTCGGGGCGCTGCGGGACGGCGGGCCGGTCTCGTTCCAGGTGGTCGTGACAGAGTCGCCCGACGAGCCCGGGCGCGGCCTCGTGGGGATAACCCGCGACAACACGGCCTCGTACAGGCCGGTGCTCGACTTTATCCAGTGGGACAACCACGCCGTCTCGATGTTCCTGCTCTGGCTGTGGATGATATCCTTCTTTATCGGGATAATCAACATGCTGCCCCTCCCGATACTTGACGGCGGCAAGTTCATCCACATCATCATGGACGGGCGCCTGCCGGAGCGGACCGTCAACGGGATAATGTGGGGGATATACGCGTTCACGTTCGTGCTGTTCGGGATGAACATCGCCCTGTCCTACGTAAAGTCGGGCTGGTTTACGATATGAGCTGCCGGTGCGGGGGGATGGCCGCCTATACGAGGCGGTACTCGGGGCAGTCGCTCTGCGGGCCGTGCTTTGCATCATCGATAGAGAAAAAGGCGGCAAGGACCCTCTCAAGGTACGGGATGGCCCGCAGGGGGGAGACCGTCGCAGTAGCGGTATCCGGCGGCAAGGACTCGCTTGCGCTCCTCCAGGTGATGTCCAGGCTGTCATCATCGCGGGGTTTTGGGATCCGGGCCGTCACAATTGATGAGGGGATCCCAGGATACAGGGACGAGGCGCTAGATATCGCGTCGCGGTTCTGCCGCGACATGGGGGTGCGCCTTGACGTCCTCTCGTACTCGGGGCTGTTCGGGACGACGCTCGAGGAGGCCCTTGATACGGAGGGCCGGCAGACCTCGTGCGCGATCTGCGGGACGCTGCGGAGGCGGGCGCTCGACATCGCGGCCAGGGAGGCGGGCGCCGACGCGCTGGCGACCGGTCACAACCTTGATGACGTCCTGCAGACGTTCCTCATCAATGTCATATCGGGGGACACGGGCAGGATAGGCTGGATGGACCCCGGGGCCCGCCCCGACCCGCCGCGCCGGATAAAGCCGTTCTGCGAGATATACGAGGAGGAGATCGTCTTTTACGCGCTCACCACCGGAATCCCCTTCCAGACGGAGCCGTGCCCCCACATGGGGGAGGGGGTCAGGACCGAGGTGCGAGAGTTCCTAAACTCGCTCGAGGGGAGGCACGCCGGCATGAAGAACGCCATGTACGGCTCCGTCCTCCGGCTTGCCGGCATGGCCCGGGGGGCGGACACCCGGGAGGGGGCCGTCTGCCCGGGGTGCGGGTTCCGGTGCACGGGTGGGACCTGCTCTGTCTGCGGCATGCTCGGGCAGCTTGGGAATGCAAATATACCGACTCGCCCGGGGATCGGGCGGTAGTAGGGAGGGTCGGGGTGCCAGCCGTGCCCCGTTCCGAAACCGGCTATATGCGGAGGCCAGCAACTGCTGGGTAAACTTCCAGGTAGGCGGTTCCCGCTCGGCGGGCGGAGATGAACCCACGCCGGGGCGGGTGGTTGCAGGGCCGGAGGCGCCCGAAGGGGCGCCCTCCAGGCCCGAGCCGTCGAAAGGGGCGAGGTCCGGGAGGGAGCAGTCCTAAGGCGGGGCATCCACGCTTCCCCGTCAACGTGGCGGATCTTGCCTGTCGGGAGACGGGGCCGTCGGCCTGGACCGGGGCCAGCAGGTCTGCTACCTTTAATAATCGCGCGCGCCGCGCGCGCCCGTGCTCGGATCGGCGCGCAGCTACTCGGACCTGCGGGAAGAGGCGGGCGCCTGCGCCCCGCTGCTTGACATCCTGCGGGATGCCTGCATGTCGCTTGACGGGGCCGTCGAGGACGTCCGGATGCACAGGGTCGTGTTCGGCAAGACCGTCTCGTTCCGGTGGTTTGCAGACCTTGCGCCCGACGGCGATGCCGTCGTTGTAAAGATCCAGAGGGACAGAAGAGAGGAGCCGCGCGTCCTCCGCGTCTCTGACGCCACGGATGCCGAGGGGCTGGCGCCCGCGCTCGCCGAGGCGCACGGCAGCATCCGCTAGTACCTTACCTCGAACCCGGCAAAGCCGCACGGGCCGCCGCAGCGTGACACCTCGATGCCTGAGACGCGGGATCCGGCCGGCCCCGCGCGGGCCCACGAGATGACCTCGCCGACGGCGCCCCCGTCCCCCTCGAGGACGGCCTCGACGCGCCCGTCATCGAGGTTGCGCACCCAGCCGCGGACGCCGTGCCTCTCGGCGACCACCCTGGTCATCTGCCTGAAAAAGACCCCCTGCACCTTGCCGGATACGAGGATTCTAGAGCACGCCAACGGGGCTCCCCGGCGGGCCGGGGGGTTAAAACCGTGTCCCCCGCGGCGGCGGGACGGACGGCGCCCGGCCCGTGATATCGGAGGCTCTGGCCCGCGGGGCCCAAGGGACCCCCCGGCTATAACGCGCCCGCGGGGTGTTATATGATGTCAAGCCCGGAATATCCCCGATATTCAAGGTTTTAGTTCACGGGGCATGAAAGGGCTCACCCGGCCATAACGCGCCCGTCATGCGTCCTGTGGTGCCAGACCGGGGATATCCGGGGCCGGCCCGCTACCTGCGGTCCTTTATCCGGGCGCGGCCCGTCTTGCGCGCAGCGATGCTGCCCACCTTTGCCCCGGGCGGGGCGTCCCTTGATACCGTCGAGCTCTGGCCCACGTGCTGGTGGCGCCCGCCGCCGTGCGGGTGCACGTACGCCGCCTGGGCGACGCCGCGCACGATGGGGTACTTTTTGCCCCTGGACCTAAAGTTGCGCCACTTGCCGCCGGCGCTCATGAAGGGCCTCTCTGACGCGCCGCCGCCTGCCAGCGTCCCTATCATGGCGCGGTTCTTTGGGTTGAGCGTGGCAAACTTGCCCGACGGGAGCTTTATCGTGACGCCCTCGTCGCCGTGCGAAAAGACGGTCGCGTTGCCGCCGGCCGACTTTACTATCGACCCGCCGTCGCCAAAGTGCCTCTCGATGTTGCAGACGGTCGTCCCGTCGGGTATGTTCTGCACGCTTATCACGTTGCCGTCCTCGATCTTTGACTTTAGGCCGAACTCGTACGTCCCGCCCACGCGGGTCCCGAGGACCGCCGGCATGTACGAGACGGACCCGTCCTCGAACCTCACCTTTGCGAGGGGGGCGTCCCTGCCCCTCTCGTGGACCAGGTCGATGATATCGCCGCGGTGCTGCTCGGAGAGGGCGAACCTCGGATAGGCGGCCTTTGAGCCTATCTTGCCGGTGGCCGCCGAGCGGAACTGGTTGCCCCCGCGGCCCCTCCTCCTCACTAGCGGTCTCTTGCCCAAGCCGGCGGGCGGCCACGCCCGTGCGGATTTTAACCTTGTGATCCAATGATCCCCGGGACTGCCGCAAAGGTATAAACACTAGCCGGGCCGCCTCCAACCCATGAGCCAGAGCGGCCTGGCACTCAAGGTGCTCGAGGCGTACACCCGGGACGTGGGCCGGGGGGTCGCCCGGATAGACTATGACTCGATGGACAACCTGAGCGCCTCGACCGGCGACGTCATCGAGATAAAGGGCAAGAGGCGGACCGTCGCAAAGTGCCTCCCCCTGTACCCGTCAGACGAGGGCAAGGGGATAATCAGGATAGACGGGCTCGGCAGGAACAACTCTGGGATAGCAATAGGTGATACCATATCTGTCCGCAAGATAAAGGCGACGGCGGCGGAAAAGGTGATGGTGGCGCCGCTAGAGGCGATCCCGCCGATCGACGAGCGGTACCTTGCAGACGCGCTCGAGAGCGTCCCGCTCATAAAGGGGGACAACGTGATGGTGCCCTACTTTGGCGGCAGGCTGACCTTCCAGGTGATCGGGGTGACGCCGGCGGCCGACGCCGTGCTGGTGACGCAAAAGACGGTCTTCCAGATAGCCGAAAAGGGCGAGACGCTGCGCGGCGTCCCGCAGGTCACCTACGAGGACATCGGGGGGCTCACCGACGAGATCAAAAAGGTGCGCGAGATGATAGAGCTGCCCCTCCGGCACCCCGAGATATTCGAAAAGCTCGGCATCGAGGCGCCAAAGGGGGTGCTGCTGTACGGGCCGCCGGGCACCGGCAAGACGCTGCTTGCAAAGGCCGTCGCCAACGAGAGCAACGCGCACTTTATCAGCATATCGGGCCCCGAGATCATGAGCAAGTTCTACGGGGAGAGCGAGGCGCGGCTGCGCGAGATCTTCAAGGAGGCGCGCGAAAAGGCGCCATCCATCATATTCGTCGACGAGATAGACTCGATAGCGCCAAAGAGGGAGGAGGTCACCGGCGAGGTCGAGCGGAGGGTGGTCTCGCAGATGCTCTCCCTGATGGACGGGCTCGAGGCGCGCGGCAAGGTCATCGTGATATCGGCTACCAACCGGCCCAACGCCATAGACCCGGCGCTGCGGCGCCCCGGCAGGTTCGACCGCGAGATCGAGATAAAGGTGCCAGACAAAAAGGGGCGCAAGGATATCCTGCTCATCCACAGCAGGAACATGCCGCTCTCCGACGAGGTCAACGTGGACAAGGTCTCGGCAGTCAGCCACGGGTACGTGGGGGCCGACCTCGAGTATCTGTGCAAGGAGGCGGCGATGAAGTGCCTCCGCCGGCTGCTCCCGATACTCAACCTGGAGGAGGAAAAGATACCGCCCGAGACGCTTGACAAGCTCGTGGTCAACCAGGAGGACTTTACAAAGGCGCTCATAGAGGTGACGCCGTCTGGGATGCGCGAGGTCTTCATCGAGAACCCGGACGTAAAGTGGGACGAGGTGGGCGGCCTCGAGGACGTAAAGCGCGAGCTGCAGGAGGCCGTCGAGTGGCCCATGAAGTATCCCGGGCTGTACGACAAGCTGGGGCACAACATGCCGCGCGGGATACTGCTGCACGGCCCGAGCGGGACCGGCAAGACGCTGCTTGCAAAGGCCGTCGCGACGGAGAGCGAGGCCAACTTTGTGTCGGTGCGGGGCCCCGAGCTGCTCTCAAAGTGGGTCGGCGAGTCCGAGAGGGGCATACGGGAGATCTTCAAGCGGGCGCGCCAGTCCTCGCCGTGCGTCGTCTTCTTTGACGAGATAGACTCGATAGCGCCGGTCCGGGGCGCCGGCGGCGAGACCGCGGTGAGCGAGCGGGTCGTAAGCCAGCTGCTCACGG
Organism: Nitrosopumilaceae archaeon; assembly: GCA_900620265.3. Taxonomy (GTDB): domain Archaea; phylum Thermoproteota; class Nitrososphaeria; order Nitrososphaerales; family Nitrosopumilaceae; genus Nitrosopumilus. The sequence continues at coordinate 9,790 of UYNY03000089.1, forward strand.
AGCTTGACGGCATGGAGAACATGCACGGGGTGGTCGTCCTGGCCGCCACCAACAGGGCCGACATGATAGATCCTGCGCTGCTGCGGCCCGGCAGGTTTGACAAGATAATCCAGATACCGCTGCCGGACAAGGAGAGCAGGAAGAGCATACTGCGCATCAACGCAGAGCGGATACCGACGATCAATGACGCCTCGGACCCCGACCACGTCGACTTTGAGAGGCTCGGCGAGCTGACCGACGGGCTGAGCGGCGCCGACACGGCCTCGATAGCGAACACGGCGGTCTCGCTGGTCATCCACAAGTTCCTCGACTCGCACCCGGACGTAAAGGACGTCGAAAAGCAGTCCATCGACGCAAAGGTCGGCATGCGGGACTTTGAGGAGGCGATAAAGAAGGTCAGGGAGCAAAAGGACCTCAAGATGGGCGAAAAGCTGGTCGCCCCGTACTATAGATAGTCTTTATAGAGCGGCGGGCCCGGCCCCCGCGCGATGGACGGCGGGTACGGGGGCGCGGCGGCGGCGTTCCTGGCAGAGAACGGGGTGGGCGCGGGCGACCGCGTGAGGATCACGGCGGATGCAGAGTACGTGGGGCTCGTGATGCCCGCGTACGGCGGCGGGGGCGACGGCCACCTCGTCTTAAAGCTTGAAAACGGGTACAACGTGGGGATCGGGATCGACGGGATAGGGGGGATCAGGCGCGAGCCGGATGCTGCGGACGTGCAGGAGGCCGCGCCGGCGGCGCCGCGCGCAGGGGAGGGGCTCCCGCGGCTGCTGCTTCTCTCGACGGGCGGCACCATCGCAAGCTGGGTCGACTATAGGACGGGCGCGGTGCGGCCGGCGCTCTCTGCAGGCGAGCTTGCGGCGCTCGTCCCCGAGCTTGCGGACATTGCGGATATAGAGGCCGAGAGCCTCCTCTCCGAGTACTCGGAGAACATCAACCCCGGCCACTGGGTAAGGATGGCCGGGCGCATCGCAGAGTGCGCCTCCTATGACGGGATCCTGGTGGCGCACGGGACCGACACGATGCACTATACGTCGGCGTACCTGTCCTTCGCGCTGTCGGGGTTCCCAAGGCCGGTCGTGCTGGTCGGGGCGCAGCGGTCGTCTGACAGGCCGTCCTCTGATGCCGCGACCAACCTTGTCGGCGCGGCGCGGTTCATAACATCTGCGGGGCGCCCCGGGGTGTGGGTCGCGATGCACCTCGGGACGGGGGACGATGCGATAGCTGTCCACGCGGGGACGCGCGTGAGGAAGAACCACGCGAGCAAGAGGGGCGCGTTTGAGACGATCGGGGCGCCGCCGGCGTTCGTCGTGCGGGATGAAAAGATAGACGAGAACTTCGCGCGGGACTATTTTGCATCAAGCGAGTTTGCACCCAGGATAGGCGCCGATCAGAGCGCCGTGCTGCTAAAGTGCCACCCCGGGCTGCCCGTCCACATGTTCGAGCACGCCGCCGACACGTGCGGAGCCGTAATCCTGGAGGGGACCGGGCTCGGGCACGCCGACAGGTCGCTGCTTGGCGCCATCAGGGGCGCCGTCTCGCGCGGCGTCTTTGTCGGGATGGCGACGCAGTGCATAGGCGGCAGGGTCGACATGGACGTGTACGGCAGCGGGAGGGACCTGCAGGAGGCCGGCGTCGTCCCGCTGCCGATGGTGCCAGAGGCGGCGCTCGCAAAGGCCATCTGGATAGCGGGGACGGGCGGCGGCATGGGGCGGATGCTGGAGCCGGTGGCATCGGAGATGGGATGATGGCCGCCAGGATAGGCCTTGAGATACACCAGCAGCTTGACACCGGCAGCAAGCTCTTCTGCAGGTGCGCGCCCGCCGCCTCGTGGAACTATGACGAGGAGTTTGGCAGGAGGCTGAGGGTTGCAAGGGGCGAGACTGGGCGCGCCGACAGGGCGGCCATATTCGAGGTGATAAAGGATATGGCGTTCACGTACCACGCGGGGCCCGGCACATGCCTCGTCGAGCGGGACGAGGCGCCCCCCCTCCGGATTGATCCGGGGTCGTGGCGCGCGGCGCTCGTCGTCTCGGGGATACTCGGATCAAGGGTCTTTGGCGGCGTGTACCCGATGAGGAAGATCGTCATAGACGGGTCCAACACGTCGGGCTTTCAGAGGACGATGCTCGTCTCGAGGGGCGGCTCGTTCAAGGCCGGCGGCGCGAGCATCGGGATACAGACTGTCTGCCTCGAGGAGGACGCGGCCGAGCAGGTGGGGACCGGCGGCTCGTTCGGGCTCGGGCGCCTCGGCGTGCCGCTGATAGAGATTGCGACCGAGCCGTTCGACCCAGGTGCCGTCCGGGCGCGTGACGCGGCGCTCGCGCTAGGCAGGATGCTGCGCTCGACGGGCGCGGCAAGGCGCGGCATCGGCTCGATAAGGCAGGACGTCAACGTCTCAGTCGACGGGGGGAGCGTGGTGGAGGTAAAGGGCGTGCAGCAGCTCGACCTGCTTGACAAGGTCGCAAAGTACGAGGAGGCAAGGCAGCGCGGGATGGCAAGGATATCTGGCATGCTGTCCGGGTGGTCGCACGACCCGTCGGACATCTCCGACGTGGGCAAGGATCTGGAGGGGACGAGGTCGGAGGTGCTGGCGCGGGGAATTACGCGCGGCGACGCCGTGCTGGGCGCGCGCTTTTCCGGGCTGGCGGGCGCGTTCGGGTACGAGCCGCCCGGGGGGATGCGGCTTGGCAGGGACGTGGCGGAGGTTGCGCGCGCGCTAGGGCTCGGCGGCGTCTTCCACTCTGACGAGCTCCCCGCATACGGGATCACCGAGGGGGAGGTCGGCAGGGTGGCGGCGCGCCTCGGCGCGGGGGAGGGCGACGCGTTCCTGCTGATATCGGGGCCGGGCGGGCGCCTGCGCGGGGTGATGTCCGAGATCATATCAAGGATGGGGCGGATCCGCGACCACGGCGTGCAGGCCGACACGAGGGCGGCGCAGCCTGACGGCAGCACGAGGTTCCTGCGCCCGCGCCCGGGCGCAGCGCGGATGTACCCCGAGACGGACGTGCCGCCCGTGTTCGTGACCGGCGCGGAGCTCGAGGAGGCGGCGCGCGCAGCGCCAGAGCCGTGGGAGGCGCGCCTCGCAAGACTGGAAAAGTCGTACGGGCTCAACGCGCAGCTCGCAGAGCAGGTGCTCGACTCGAGGTACGCGGCGCTCTTCCCCGAGGTGGCCGGCAGGGATCCCACGTTCGTCGCATCGTCGCTCTGCTCGACGATAACGAGCCTCGAGAGGGACGGCGGGGACGCGGGGCTGCTAGATGACGCCGAGATAGCGGCCGCGTTCGGGATGCTGTGGGGCGGCAAGATCGCAAAGGAGTCGGTCGAGATCATATTCCGCGAGGTGATGGCGGGGCGCGCGCGCACGGCCGCCGAGGCAGTAAGCTCGGCATCGCTTGGCGCCATGGGCGGCGCGGAGCTCGAGGCCGTCGTTGACAAGCTCGTCAGGGACAACATCGATCTTGTCAGGAGGCAGGGCGAGAGGGCGGCCGGGCCGCTGATGGGGATGGCGATGAAGGAGCTGAGGGGGCGCGTGGCCGGCGAGGAGCTCAGCAGGCTGCTGCTTGAGAGGATCAAAAAGGCCTAGAACGTGCCCCAGTACCTGCCGAGGCCGTCCTCGAGCCTGATGGCGGCAGAAAAGCCGAGCTCCTCGCGCGCCAGCGACGTGTCATGCCTGGTGTGCCGTATGTCGCCTTCGAGCGCGGGCCCGCGCCTCGTGCGGCCGCCCCCCCTCTTGATCATCATCCTTGCAAGCTCGTTGACGGAGATAGCGGTCCCGGTCCCGATGTTGTAGGTCCCGCGCCCGCCGCCGGCCGCCGACCCTGACGCGGCGCCAACCGCCCCCACCACGTCATCCACTGCGACAAAGTCCCTAGTCTGCTCGCCGTCCCCGTTTATTACAAGGTCGGCGCCGTCCCTGATGGCGGCCGCGAACCTTGATATCACGCCCGCGTACTCGGGCGACTGGCCCGGCCCGTAGACGTTGAAAAAGCGCAGCATCACGCCATAGTCTCCTAGGGCGCGCTCCGTGCCCAGCTTGCTGGTCCCGTACGGGGAGAGCGGGACGCACCTTGTCCGCTCCGTGATGGTGGACCCGTCGCCGCACGCGTCGCCATAGACTGCCGCAGAGGAGGCGGCGACGGCGGCCGCGCCGGCCTCGGAGCATGCAGACGCCACGTTCTCGCTGCCGCCGACGTTGACCCGCTCCGTCCCGGCAGGATCCTCCATGGATTTTTGCACGGATATCTGAGCCGCCAGGTGCACCACCACGTCGGCGCCGGCGCAGGCGCGCACCAGGGGGCCGCGGTCCATAATGTCGCCGCGAATGAAGCGGATCCCGGCGGCCTCGAGCGAGGCGGCCGCCTCTTTCTTCGAGTTGGAGAGGTCGTCATAGGTTGTGACCCGGTGGCCGTCCCCCACAAGCCGCCTTGCAAGGTGGGACCCGATGAACCCCGTCCCGCCGGTGATCAGGAACCTCACGGCGCCACCCCCGCCGGGGATCATATATCTAGTGATCTAATGTGCTCCCCATAGTATTAAAAGCTGGTTGATTTGGAACAATCCTCCGCGGGCTAGACCGTATTCGGAGGTCATGCGGTCCGCCTAGCCAAAATTAGGCATATTTGAGGTCATGGCATCAGGGTTATAACGTGGCCGGCCCATCAAGGCAACACGGTATGAACATGAGGGTTCGAGTCCCCTAACTATGACATGGGTGTGGATAGCCCACCGGAAGCCTCATGCCTACGTAGGATTGGATCCCGTGCCCGATCGACCTGCAACTTTGCAGCCTGAGCCCCGTATCCTGCATAGGAGCGGCAAGTTTATAACCTCCCTACCTACACGGGAAAACTGCACGGCTCGAACCCCGGGGGCTATATCTTGTGAGGTATGGTGAGTCTCGGGCTGATGTGGGCCGTTGCACTATACAAATCTCTTTCTCATATATGACATAATGTCATTTTTGAGATCGATCTCTAAGACGCCTTTGATGGGCCGGTTGGCATTATTGGCCCATCCTACAATGTCTGCTAACACGTGTGCATTGCCCGGGTCTACAAACTGTAGTGAGTTATCCCTTGCAAAATTTCTACAATCACTGTCACATTGGAATTTTATGTCCGAGATTGTCTTGCCATGTCTCTCTAGAAATCCTCGTAATCTGGGTTGCAGGAAATAAAACAGCCCTCTATTAAACCTCCTTATCACTCGGTACTCGGATCCACGCCCTCTCCCGCGTTTTCGACTTTTCAAGATTATATTATCTTTGTCCATTACCACGCAGAAAGCAATGATCTTGTGATTGTTGAGCCTTAGACGATCTAAAACTTTTCTCTTTTCTCGATTATTTTTTATCCTTGACATGTGTATATTGCGCCCCAAATCCCATGTCACCTTTTCTATTTCATCAGCATCTCCTATAATCCCCGCAAGATACCTGCAACCTGCTACAGGCGGGCTACCGGATACGTCAAGCCCCCCTATGAACAAAGATCTACCACCATTCTCCTAGCTGTTCTCCTGTGAGTCATCCCTCATCCTAGCCTTTATGTGATCGACTGCGGCGACCGGCGTGGGGTCGATCCCCGACAGGACCGCAAGGTAGATCGACGCATAATCCAGCTCGTATATCATGCACGCGATCTTTGCCAGGATCCCGCCAGAGACCGATCTTACGACGCGGTATTCCGTCCTGCCCCGGAGGTACTCCTCGATGATGTCGTACCTCTCCTTTGTCTTTGGGTGGTCGTCGGCGCCCCTCAGCAGCACCGGCTGGCAGCCGGACTTTCCCTCCCACGGGACGATCCCGTTGTGGCACGCCTCGATGACATCCTCTGCCATCGCGTGGCGCTTTGCGTTCTCCTGCAGGCAGTTCTTGAAGCGGATCGCCGCCGCGCCGAGCCCCGCCGGGTAGTATATCACGGGGATCCCCTGTAGCCACACCGCGAGATCCAAGGCCCTGTTGTCCCCTGTAAGGTTTTCCGCGGAGCAGGCGTCCCTGACCCCGCGCATCAGCCTTACGGACTCGTTCACGTCCTCCACGCCTATCCGCAGCGCCGGCCCCAGTATCCGGATCATCGAGTAGAGGTAGGCGGCAAGCGACGCGCGCGGCGAGTGGACCGTAGGTATCACCCTGTGGTCGATATTGTTGGCATCGCAGAACTTTTGCATCATGCCGCCCGACGAGGCCGCCAGCACCCTGCACCCGGCGTCTTTTGCCGCCCCTAGTACCGCGAGCGCCTCCTCCGTGTTGCCAGAGACGCTCGTGGCCACCACCAGCGTCTCGTGGTCCGCCGTCCTCGGCAGCAGGTACCCCTTTGCGTGAGACACGTGGACGGACGTGCCTGAGAGGACGGCGCCCAGCACGTCCCCGACGGTCCCAGAGCCCCCCATCCCGGCAAAGACGATATGGTCCACCTCTGGAACGTCGCCCTCCACCTGCGACTGGTACGCGTCGGCGGCCATCTCCGGCCACCTCTCGTACACCTTGTGCATCCCGCCGGCATCCACCCGCTCTAGGTCTTCCCTCCCTAGCTCCATCGTGGGAGCCCCGCCCCGCGTCCGTAAAATGTCTATGCCTAGGGTTTTTAATTAGCAGGATCGGCGCCGCCGCATGGAGGGGCTCCTCACGGTCAGGTGGGACGACGGCAGGGTCGTCATGATAGACCAGACCCGGCTCCCGGGCAGCCTCGAGTTCGTAGAGTACTCTGATCACCTCCAGGTGGCCGACGCGATAAGGGGGCTGGTGGTGCGCGGGGCGCCGGCCATCGGGGTCGCCGGGGCCCTCGGGCTGGCGCTTGCGGCGCGCAACAGCACGGCCGCCACGCGCGAGGCGCTGCTTGATGACATCGAGTCGGCAAGAAGGATCCTGCACGGGACGCGCCCGACGGCCGTGAACCTGGCGTGGGGGCTCGGCAGGGTGGCCGACGCCGCGCGCGCCGCACAGGATCCGGCGTCGATGAGGGAGGCGGCAGAGGCGGAGGCAAAAAGGATAGCTGATGAGGACGTGCGGATAAACCGCGCCATGGGGCGCCACGGCGCCTCCCTGATAGGCGACGGCGAGACCGTAATGACGCACTGCAACGCCGGGGCGCTCGCGACTGTCGCGTACGGGACGGCGCTCGGCGTGATACGCGCGGCCCGCGAGGACGGCAAGAAGAACAGGGTCGTAGCCACGGAGACGCGCCCCGTCCAGCAGGGCTCGCGCCTGACTGCGTTCGAGCTCCAGCACGACGGCTTTGACGTGAGCCTGATACCTGACACGGCAGTCGGTTACTCGATGGCATCGGGGATGGTCCAAAAGGCAGTCGTCGGCGCGGATCGTGTCCTGCGCACCGGCCACGTATTCAACAAGATAGGGACCTACCAGGTGGCCGTGATGGCCGCCCGGCACAACATCCCGTTTTATGTGGCGGCCCCGCTCTCCACGATCGACCTTGAGAGCGGGGTGGACGACGTGGTGATAGAGATGAGGGGGGCCGGCGAGGTGACCGGGACCGGGGGCTCGAGGACGGCCCCCGAGGGGATCGGCGTCGTCAACCCCGCGTTTGACATGACCCCGCCCGAGCTCGTCTCCGGGATCATCACGGAGAGGGGGGTGGCCCGGGCCCCCTACGAAGAGTCGCTGCCGGCCCTCTTTGGCGTTATTCCAAGCTAACTAGTAGAAAGTTTTTATTATTTTCCGCCTCGGGGCCGCCGATGGGCACGGTGACGGAGCAGGCGGTCGAGGAGTCGCTCAAAAAGTGCATGGACCCCGAGGTCCCCCTCAACATCGTCGAGATGGGGCTCGTCTACGGGATCGACGTCACGGAGGACGACGACGTCAACATACGGATGACCATGACGACCCAGGGGTGCCCCCTGCACGAGACGCTGGTCTCTGACGCGACCCGGTTCGTCAAAAAGGTGCCCGGCGTCAAGGAGGTAAAGATAGACATCGTCTGGGACCCGCCCTGGTCGATGGAAAAGATGACCGACGGCGCCAGGCAAAAGATAAAGGAGATGGGCGCGGCCATGGGGACGCCGGCCCCGATAAACTATGACACTGCAATGCCGCAGGGGGTCGGCAAGCTCGTAAAGCAGGACGACGGCTCGCTGATGCTCGCAAACGAGCACGAGCAGGGGTTCCTGGTCAACCAGGCGAT
>UYNY03000089.1:17942-32098 GCA_900620265.3 Nitrosopumilaceae archaeon
ATGGGGACGCCGGCCCCGATAAACTATGACACTGCAATGCCGCAGGGGGTCGGCAAGCTCGTAAAGCAGGACGACGGCTCGCTGATGCTCGCAAACGAGCACGAGCAGGGGTTCCTGGTCAACCAGGCTATAGTGGACTTTTGGAGGTCGTGCAACGGCAAGAGAAAGGTCACCGACCTGGTGGACGTCTTTGCGAGCCAGACTGGGCTGCAGCGCTCGCAGGTCGAAAAGGAGGTCATGCAGCTGCTCCAGCAGCTGCGCGACGGCGGCCTGGTCGCCGTCCACTAGATGGACCTTGCGGATGACGCGCCGTCAAAGTCGATGATCCCGGATATGTACTTTGTCCTGTCCTTGACGATCCCTGCGACGAACGCCCCTATCTCCTCGGGCCTGCCAAGCCTTCCCATCGGGAGGCTGCCTGCCAGCTCTTTTACGTCCTTTACGAGCTGGCGCGTCCTGTCGGTGTCAAACGGCCCGGGCGCGATGTTGACGCAGGTGATCTCGCGCCCCGCGTACTCTTTTGATACCACCTTGAAGACCTCGGAGAACGCGGCCCTGTAGGCCGCAGAGAGCACCAGGTTCGGCGTCGGCTCCCTGACGACCATCGAGCTTATCAGGAAGACATAGCCGCCGTCGCGGACCCTGACGCGCCGGAGCATGCTGCAGAACCCGGTGAACAAGAGGTCGTGGCACCTGTCCCAGTCCTCGGGGGTCGTCTGGGCAAAGGTCTTGGGCTCGGGGCCCCCCGTGTTGAGCACCAGGACGTCAGTCTCCGGATATCTGGCGGCGAACGCCTCGACGCTTTGGCGGTCCGACGTGTCGACATCCGTGCTTGATGCTGCCACGACGTCGGCCCCAATCTCCCTGAGGGCGTCGGCTATGGCCCTGCCGATCCCGCGGGACCCGCCCATCACTATGGCGTGGGTCACCCGGGCAGCCCCTCTACCTCGTAGTTGAAGGCTATCACCTCTGTGCTGTCCCTCTGGGTAAAGTATTGGAGGGACCTCTGCAGCCTTACCAGGCGCTGGTTGAACCCGGGGATGCCGATCGACTCGAGGTTGTTCTGCTCCGAGATGACCACCTTGGAGTGCTTGCGGATCTCGGACACGAACGCCGCAAAGTCGGCCGGCGGGATGGTCGCGTTATAGTGAGAGTTGGTGTTGTTCATGTACGGGGGGTCAAGGTACATCAGGCCGCCCCTCGTACCGGCGTAATGCTCGAACCCTTTATCCGTTATCTTTAGATCCTGCATAAGGTCGCTGAGCCTCAACAGCTCGTCCTTGTCGACTTGGGGGCACCTCGGGGACTTTCTCATCGGCGTGTTGAACTTGTTGCTGGAATTGAAGCGTATCTTGCCGGAGAAGGCGTTCTTTGCAAGGTAGAAGAACCGGCCCGCCCCCCTGGTGCCGTCGTCAAGGTTCTCCTCCCTGACTGCCAGATAGTACTCGGGGCCCGACTTTGAGCTGTGCCTTTGGTACTCGTCGTACAGCTCCTTTGGTCTCTTTTGGAGGGCCCTCATCAGGTTCACCATCGTCGGGTTGTGGTCGTTATAGGTGACGTTCTTGGAGCCGAACCTGTTGCACGCGTAGAACGTAAAGCCCCCGCCCCCGCCAAAGATATCATAGATATGGCCCGCGTCGTCCGGGATGATCTTGTCAAAGATCTCGGCAAAGCCGGCCTTGCACCCGATGTACGGTATCAGCTTTAGCTCCGTCCTCCTGTTGGTCACCACGAACCCGGCGTCCCTGGCCTCGAGGGCTGCCCTCTGGGCCGGTCCCGCCCGGGACGACGTCAGGACGCCTCCCCCTCTATCTCGTCTATCCCCGTGATGGTGGCGTGGACGGAGTCCATCCTCACTATGGCACGCCTGCCTGCCCAGCCGAGGGCCACGTACCAGTCGCCGGCCTCGCCGTCGTACTTTGTCTCGAGGGTCTTGATCTCGGCGGGATCCGCGTCATACCTCTTTGATATGCCCGATACTGCCAGGGCCACGGCGTCCCGCTCCTTCTCAAGCCTCCTCTTCATCATCCCCATGCCCGGAGCCATGCGCGGGGCCCGCGCCCCGGGCCCATAAATTAATAGCGCCCCGGATCCCCTGATCGCCCTACCGCCGGAAGAGCCGGCGCAGGTCCGGCCTGTACCCGTGCCTCTCGTATATCCTGCGGATGACGTACCTCCACACTATCGAGTGCCCCGCAAAGGCAAGCCAGGTCGTGGCGGCAAACCCCGCTATCCCGTCCCCGGAGACGTCGACCCCGAGCGAGCCGGCAACATACAGCATTACATCAAGCAGCACGAACGCCGTCGGCGCCGCGATCAGCATCCCCGCGGCCGACTCTGAGAGGGTGTGGAGGCGCGACCCCCCGCCGGGCGCCGCCCCCCTCCCCCGCAGGGCCGCCCAGAGCGGCCGCGGGTCCAGCGTGAACCCGTACCTCTCGTGGGCGCGCCTCGTAAAGTACCTCCACGCCATCGAGTGCGCCGCGAACGAGGCCCACGTGATCCCGGAGAACGCCTCCCTCCCGTCCCCCGACGCGTCAAGGCCATAGGCGCCCGCCGCGTAGAGCAGCGCATAGTGTATGCCGACGGCGGTGGGCGCCGAGACGAGCGTCCCGCTGAACGACTCTGCCAGGCTCCCGAGTCTGGACTGTCCCATCGGCGCCCCCCGGGCGCCCGCCATATATTGACTTCAGTGGTCGTACCTCATGTTCCGGGTCCCCGGCCTGAACCCGTTGCCGGCCTGGAACGGCACGATGTGGTCGGGGCAGTTGAGGACGGTCTTGTAGCAGCCCTCCCCGGCAGCCCTCCTGACGAGCTCCCCCATCAGGGCCGCCCCCACGCCCATCCCCTGGAACTCTGGCAGGACTGCCAGGTCCTCGACGTGGCCGGCCCGGCCCCCGTCGTGGATGAACTTTTGGTCGATAAACAGCGTGACGGTCCCCGCTATGCGGCCCCCCGCCTCTGCCACCAGCACGATCTGGTCGGGGTTGGCGTCGATCCTCTCAAAGACCTCCCCGGCCCTCTCCCTGCCCATGCTGCTTGCCGGCCTCAGCGTGTCGAGCGCCCGGAGGAACCCGTTCCAGAGGTCGTCCCTGCGCAGCTCCCTCACGGAGACGTCCACGGGTCGTGGGGGACGCCCCTCTGAATATAACCCCTCCAATACTTTCAATTAGCAGGAGCGCGCGGCCCGCCCGCGTGAGGATCACGACCGAGCGGCTCGCAGACCCGCGCCTGCTCGCCCCGCTGGCCGCCGCCCTGGCAGTCGCCGGCCCCGCCATATCCGTCTCTGCCGGCATGTGGGACGCCGTATCCCACGTGCAGAAAGAGCCAGAGTCGTTCTGGAGCGCCCCCCACATCGTCGTGTATGTCGGGGTGGCCCTGACCTCGTGCGCGGCGCTCGCGGGGCTCCTGCTCCGCGCGTCGGGCGCGGCGGGCAGGATGGGGGCCGGCATATGGCTGGTCGCCGGCGGCGCCATCACGCAGGTCGTGGCCGGCTATGCCGACTCTATCTCCCATGATATCTTTGGCATCGACGGGCTCGTCTCGTGGTCCCACCAGCCGCTAGAGGCGGGGCTGGTCGCCTCTGCGCTCGGGGCCGTCCTGCTGGCCCGCAGATCAAGCCCCCGGCTCCTGCCGGCGGCCGCCCTCTCTTTCATATTCCTGGCCGCCTGGCTGGCGTTCAACCTGGCGCTATATCCTGGGCGCGTCCTGCTCTGCCTGCCCGTCTACGAGGTGTTCGGGTCCGGCTGCGCCATACTGTGACGGGCCAGCCTCTGGTAGGCGGCCCCCATCAGGATGACAGAGCCCGCGACGACCAGCCCGCCGGGCGGCGCCATTACGAACGCGCCGGCCTCGCCGGCCTCGGCCTCCACGCGCAGGACATCGTCTGACGGGTTTGTGATCCTTACCTGGTGGGTGCCGCCAGAGTCATAGTCAAAGTAGCCTGCCGCCATCCGGGTCCGGACCATCTCCTCTGCGATCACGTTGCCGCGCGGGTCGGCCACCTGGACGAACGCGCCCCTCCCGTCAAACTCCGGCATGTGGATCACGTAATAGCCGGGCCCATCGCCGGGGAGGGCCACCCGGACTGATCCTGACTGCCCCGCGCCGAGGTCCATCGCGGCGCCCTCGGAGGGGAGGCCGGCAAAGAGGACGCCGGCCCACGCGGCGCCGGCCGCCACCAGCAGGACGCCCGCCATAAACCAGCGCATGCGCCGCGGCCCGTCCTGCTCGTAATTAAAGGGCTCGGAGGGCTTCGATCCCCCGACCTGGCGGTCCGAAGCCGCCCGCACTGTCCAGGCTGTGCTACGAGTCCGCCCGACAAGGGTTTTAACGGGCCTAAATACCTTCTAGGCGTGAAGATCTCGGGCAGGGTCGAGGGGGTCGAGTACGCGATCCGGGACATCGTAGAGTCGGCGCGGCAGGTCAAGGCCCGCGGCGTAAGGATGCACTACCTGAACATCGGGGACCCGTGCCAGTTCGGGTTCCAGCCGCCCCCCAACGTGCTTCGCGCCTTTGCGGACGCCGTCCAGGGCGGGCGCAACCAGTATGCGGACTCTGAGGGGCTGCCGGAGCTCCGCGAGGCGATCGCCGCGCGGGAGGCCGCAAAGGGGATGGACGTCACCGGTGACGGCGTGCTGGTCACGAACGGGGTCTCCGAGGGGCTTGACATGGTGGTCTCATCGATAGTGGATCCGGGCGACGAGGTGCTGCTGCCGGGGCCATATTACCCGCCGTACGCCTCGTACGTGCGGCTTCGCGGCGGCGTCCCGGTCGAGTTTGCCGCCGACGCGGGGGACGGCGCGCCGGATCCGGCAGAGATACGGTCCCTGATAACGCCGAGGACGGTCGCCATCTGCCTGATAAACCCCAACAACCCGACGGGCACGGTGATAGGGGGGCGGCGGCTGCGCCAGATACTTGATGTGGCAGGCGAGCACGGCCTGTACGTCATCTGCGACGAGATATACGACCGGATCACCTACGGGGGGCCGTTCGAGGGGGCCGGATCCGTGGCTCGGGACCTGCCGGTCATACTGCTCAACGGGTTCTCAAAGGTGCACATGATGACGGGGTGGCGCCTAGGATACATCGCGTTCAACGGGTCGCCGGGGCTCGGGCGGATAAGGGAGCACCTGCCAAAGCTTGCGCGTGTCCGGATATGCGGGAGCACGCCGGCGCAGCACGCGGCGCTCGAGTCGCTGCGCGGGCCCCAGGACCACATCACGTCGATGGTATCAGAGCTGCAAAAACGGCGCGACCTGGCAGTCAGGCTGCTCTCCGAGATACCCGGGATCACGTGCCGGGCGCCGGCGGGCGCCTTCTATGCGTTCCCGAGGATAGACCCCTCGCTTGGCACCGACAAGGAGTTCGTCTCCGGGCTGCTAGAGGAGACGGGGGTGCTGGCGGTCCACGGGTCGGGGTTCGGGGAGCGGCACGGGTCGGGCCACTTTAGGATAGTCTTCCTGCCCCCCGAGGAATACCTCGAGGAGGCCCTCGGGCTGGTCGCAAGATACGTCAATAGGTCCACGAGGTGAACCTTGAGGGCTCGAGGCAGATGACGCAGTCCGTATCATCGAGCAGCTCGCGGGCCTCGGCGCACGCCGGATCCATGTACCTTGCGATTATCCGCCTTGCCATCCTGTCGGCCCTTTTTCCGCGGATGAGCGAGGCTGCGCACTCTGCCATGACCCCCCTTATGGGGCTCCTGACCCCCTCGTCGACGCAGAACGCGGCGCGGCCCGTCTCCTCGACGTTGCGGGCCTTTGCGGTCCGCGAGGCCGTCCCGACGTAGGCCCTGCCCCCGGAATAGATGTACCAGACTGGCGCCACGTGCGGCCTGCCAGACGCCGAGCAGGTGGCAAGGCGCATCAGCCTTTGCGACCTTAGGAACTCACTCCGGCGCATGCAGGATCCCCCAGGACGTCATCAGGGCCCCGAGCCCCATCATCCCAAACGATATCTTCTCGCTGGTAATCTCGGGTGCCACCGTAAAATCCCAGACGAACTCGGGGCCCCATATGAGGAGCTGCCGGACCATCACTATGCCGCCTGATACCATGAAGAGTATCCCCATGGCCGTCTGCCACCTGCCGCGCCTCATGACAGGGATATCCCGGGGTTCTTTGGGCCGCCCCTGATCATCGCGTTGAGCAGCAGCGGCGTGGCCATCTCTGCAAGGTACGCGAGCCTGCCGGGCCCAAGATACACGGGGTTGAGGCCGGGGATCTCAGAGACGAGCCCCTTTACCAGATCGACTGATCCCTTGCCGTCCCCGCAGACGAATATGTCGCAGCGGACCTCGCGGGGGATCTTTTCGAGCTTTTTCTCAGAGACGGCGTGGAACGCGGACACCAGCATGGACGGATCCCTCATGTGCTTTGATACTGCCTCGTGGGCAGGCGGCAGGCCGTCTGCCATCGGGATGAACTCGAATCCCGTATCGGTCTTCTTCATGGGCACGATGGGGGATATGACGGTGCAGCCGGGACCGGCCTTTTCCAGCACGCCGGGGCAGACGGCGTCTATCTGCCCGTAGGGGATCGAGAGCACCAGGACGTCGGCCGATGCGGCCTCCTCGTTGGTCACGCCCGATATCGAGGGGGATGTGCCGTGGGCAGCCCCCGCCGCCTCTGCGTATCTTGCCGCCGCCTCGGACGCCCTGCCGGCGTCCCTCGAGCCCACCAGTATCTCGTGGTCCCTCGACCAGCGGAGCGCGAACCCGCCGCCCATCCCGCCGGTGCCGCCCACGATGCCTATCCTCACGGGATCCGTGCGGATAATCTTATTATTTATCTGTGTCCGCCGGATCCGCACGACAAACCTGATCTTTGCAAGGCACGGCCAGGCCCGGAACAACGTGGACAGGGTGCTGGCGGGCCGGGCCCCGGGGTTCCCGCTGACCGACGAGGGGCGGAGGCAGGCCGCCGGGGCGGCCCGGCTGCTGGCCGGGATGGGCATCTCTGCCATCTATTGCAGCCCCATCCAGAGGGCCCGGGAGACTGCCGGGATCATGGCCGGCGTGTCGGATATCACGGTGGACGGGCGCCTCTCGGAGCTCGAGATGGGCTCGTTCACCGGAAAGACCTATGAGGAGATATCGGGCACCCACGGGAACGTCTTTCTGAGGTTCTACGAGGGGGACCCCGGCGTGGGGGAGAGCGGGGTCGAGACGTTCGAGAGCGTCAGGAGGCGGGTGGCCGAGATCGCCCGGGAGGCGGCCTCGAGGCACCCGGGCGGGAACGTGCTGCTGGTCACCCACATGGACCCCATCAAGGCGATGATCTTCGAGTCGCTTCACCCGCCCCCGGAGGCCCTCTTCGGGCTGGTTATCGAGAACGCCTCGCTCAACATATTCAGGTACGGGGAGGCCGTCGAGCTCGGAGCGATCAACGTGATGGAGCCGGGGCGCCTCGCCCCTCTAAACCCTTAAATAGAAACCGGGCCCCCCGCGGGCCGACTGATGCTCCCTTGGGTGTTTCTTGTTGTGTCCGCAGCGATGATACTTCCGGCCGCTGCCGCGTTCGCAGCTGGGGACGAGCCCGGCGAGTACCTTGACCGCCGGGTGGTGATCTGGAACCTCTTCTTCAAGATGATGACCGTCGCGTTCACGGTGGGCGCGGTCGTCTCGGGGACCATCATCTGGCTGATATGGCGCTTCCGCGAGTCAAACCCAAAGGCAAAGCCCACGCCGTACGAGGGGACTGACTGGTAATGGGCGGGCACTCCAACTGGCCGGAATGGGTCTACGTGGGGATCGTCATAGCCCTGATGACGTGGGTGGGCGCCGAGGCCTGGGAGGCAGAGCGGCTCATCGAGCACGTCCCGGAGGACGCCGAGGTGATAAAGGTGGTCGGGCAGCAGTGGTTCTGGACGTTCGAGCACGAGGACGGCACCACGGAGATCGGCGAGCTGCACGTAGAGGTGGGCAAGGCGTACAAGTTCGAGATTACGGCCACCGACGTGAACCACTCGTTCAACATACACGACTATGTGGTGCTGCTTGACGCCATACCCGGCCGCGTCAACACCGTCTGGTTCGCCCCGACCGAGCCGGGCGTGCACGACATACAGTGCCGCGAGTACTGCGGGCTGATACACTACAACATGCGCGGGACGCTGTACGTGGAGGAGCCGTCGGCATGAGGTGGGCGTCATGCTAGAGCTGCAAAAGCCCCGCCCGATATGGCAGATAATGTTCTCGACCCACCATACCGACGTCGGGCTGCTGTACCTGATAACGTCGCTGGGGTTCCTCTTCCTCGGGGGCGCGCTGGCGCTCGCCATACGGGCGGAGCTCTTCCTCCCGGGCGCGCAGATAATCTCCGATGCCATGACGTTCAACCGCATGTTCACCGTCCACGGGACGACGCTGATATTCCTCTTCATCATACCGTTTGCCTCGGCGGTCGGCAACTATTTCGTGCCGATCATGGTAAGATACAAGGACATGGCGTACCCAAAGCTCAACGCTATCGCCTACTGGATGATCCCGCCGTCGGGCGCCCTCATCTGGCTGGGGTTTGCCGACTTTACGTGGTATGCCACGCCCCCCTACTCGATAATCAGCGCCCCCGGCCCGGCCGCCGACATGTGGATATTCGGCCTAAAGATACTCGGGATATCGTCCATCCTGGGGTCCATCAACTTTATCGTGACCATCCTAAAGTGCAAGCACCCGGACATGTCCATCGGGCAGGTGCCGCTGCTGGCCTGGTCGTTCCTATCCTCCTCGCTGATAATCCTGGTGGCCATACCGACGTTCGCGGCGGCCCTGCTGATGCTGCTGACCGACCGGCTGGGGGTCAGCGGCTTCTTCAACCCGGCCCTGGGGGGCGACCCCATCGCGTACGCGCACCTCTTCTGGTTTACCTTCCACCCAGAGGTGTACGTGCTGGTGATACCGGCCATCGGCATGATGTACGAGATCATACCGAGGTTCTCCCGCAAGCCGATCTTCAGCTATAACTCCGGGGTGTTCGCGTTCGTGCTGCTGTCGATCGTGGGCTTCTCGTCGTGGGCGCACCACATGTACGCGACCGGCATGTCGTTCACGGAAAAGACGGTCTTCATGGTGGGGACGCTGGCCGCCGTCCCGGCGTCGGCCATGCATGTGTTCAACTTTATCGCGACCATGTGGAACGGGCGCATCAGGTTCTCGAGCCCCATGATGTGGGCCGTCGGCGGGATCGCGCTGTTCTTCTCGGCGGGCGCAGGCGGGGTCGTCAACAGCGCCATGCCGCTTGACTTTACGACCCACGACACGTACTGGGTGGTCGGGCACTTTCACCTCTTCGTGATGGGGACCATCGCGTTCGGCTCGATAGGGTACCTCTACTACATGTTCCCCTACGTGACGGGCCGCATGTACAACGAGGCGATGGGCAAGATACACTTTATCATGTCGTTCGTGGGGACCGTGATGGTCTTCTTTACCCAGCACGTGCTCGGGCTGTACGGGATGCCGAGGCGCGTCTTTGACTATCCGCCGATCCCCGAGTGGATAGCGATGAACCAGATAGCGTCCATCGGGGCGATGATCATAGGGGTCAGCATGGTGGTATTCCTGGCCAACATGATACACAGCTCCGCCAGGGGGGCGCCTGCCAACATCGAGGATCCGTTCGGGCTCGGCGGCAGGTACTATTACCCGTTCGAGGCGAGGAACCCGCGGCACTAGGTGATGATGGTGGAGGTATACAGGACGTCGCCGGCCAGGACGGGAAGGATGATGGTGATCATGCTGGGAATATGCGTGGCAGGCGGCGGGATCTTCTTTGGCATGTGGGACTATTGGATATCAGAGCCGGCGCCCATCGTGGCGATGATGTCGGCGCCGGCCGCCGGCGGCGGGGCTGTCCAGACGGGGGCGACCATCCAGAGCAGCCTCGTGTTCGTAGAGTCCGACGACTATCTGACGCTCGGGTTCAACGGGCTGCCCGGCGAGGAGGGCGCCAACCCGACCATACGGATGAACGTGGGGGACCGCGTCGTCTTTGACGTGGTCAGCGACGGGATACTGCTGCACGCGTTCGGGGTCACCGCCGAGGAGGAGGGGATCGGCGGGATCATCCCGGGGACGGAGGTCGCCTCGCCGAACAACCCGCTCAGGGGCGGCGAGTCGGGCACGTCGGAGTTCATAGCGGGCGAGGCTGGCACGTATTACTATATCTGCACGGTCCCGGGACACCGAGCCCAGGGGATGGTCGGCGAGATAATAGTGGAGGAGCCCGGCGAGGCGGCCCCGCCGACGGGCGTCTCGCACGAGTTCGAGCTTGACTTTGTAGAGTCAGACGACCTCCGGACGCTCGGGTTCAACGAGCTGCCCGGCGAGGAGGGGGCCAACCCCGAGATAAGGGTCGCCTCTGGGGACGAGGTGAGCATCACGGTCGAGAATACCGGGCTGTCGTTCCACTCGTTCGGGGTGGTCACGGATCCGGCCGACTTTAACAGCGTGGTGATGGGGTCTGCCATCGCCTCGCCGCTGGCCCCGCTGACGCAGGGGGAGGAGGGCAGCGTCACGTTCACGGCCGGGGCGCCCGGCGAGTACTGGTATATTTGCACGGTCCCAGGCCACGCGCTGCAGGGGATGCAGGGCAGGTTCATAGTGGAGTGACTTTGATCCGGTACCTTGCGCTATCGACGCTGCTGGTGCTCTACTCGCTCATGTTCCTCGGCGGGTACATATCGGCGGCCGGGCTCGGGCTCACGTGCCCCGAGTGGCCGCTCTGCCCCGGCGGGCTGGCCCCGTCCAGCGAGTACCTGCTCGAGTGGGTGCACAGGCTGGTCGCCGCGATAACGGGCGCGCTTGTGGTTGCCACGATGGTGGCGGCGCTGGTAAACGGGGGCGCGGACCGCAGGATGAGGATAGTCGCGGTAACGTCCGCGGCGCTAGTCGGCACCCAGATAGGGCTCGGGGCGCTAGTCATCGACCTAAAGCTGCACGCGGTCCTGGTGGCCGTCCACCTCGGGATCGGGATCGCCCTCTTCTCGACGGTGCTGCTCACTACGCTCTTTGCGTTCCGGCTGCCGCGCGCCAGAGCCGCGGTCCCATGATGTAGATCATCACGCCGGCAAAGACGAGGGCCCCCACGGTGATCGCCCCGATGAATATCTGCCCGAACGGGCTCTGCGTCCCCATGTTGAACGTATAGGTGAGGATCCGCCCGTCCTCGAGGTAGAGGTCGGCGCGGACCACGTGGTTGCCCGGCTCCTCCCATACATAGTCAAAGTCCCAGTGGGCCCCCCGGATGTCCGTGGGGGGGACGGCGTCGACCTGCTGCCCGTGGTAGAAGAAGCGGAGCCCCATGGTGAACCGGTCGACCTCCTCAAAGTCGGCATCCGTGAGGCGGACCATGAAGGTGGAGGGCTCGCCCAGCTGGGGGAACTCGGGGGCAGTCGCCACCTGGACCCGGTACCCGCCGTGGAACTCCTCGGCGGAGTTGAACATCGAGTGGGGGTGGGCCGCCGCCGGGGCGAGCACCAGCAGGGCCAGGATCCACGCCTTCACGGGGGGCCGGGGGCACGCGGGGGCATATATTTGGCATCAGCTGATCGCGGGCCGCGTGAAACCTTTAAATCCCAACGGACGGCGGGCCGGGACGTTGGCACGGGTCAGCAAGTCGATCGAGATAAAGGCGCCCCTCACCAGCGTCTTTACCTACTTTGCAAGGCCGGAGCACCTCTCCGACCAGGTCAGGTCAGAGTCGGTCGGCATGTCCGTCGTCCCCCTCGATATCAAGGAGGGGATGGGGGTCGGCACCACCTTCCGCGTCATCGGGGACTTTGGGGGCAGGCGCCTAGAGTGGGACTGTGAGACGACGGAGTTTGAGAGGGAGAGCCGGATATCTGCAAAGCAGATTCGGGGCCCGTTCAAGAGCTGGGCCATCACCAACGAGTTCGAGGATGTAGGGGGGGCCACCAGGGTCACCATGACGGTCGAGTATGAGATGCGCTTTGGGTTCATCGGGTCGCTGATCGCAAAGGCAAAGTTCGCAAGGGCCGCCGAGAGGGGGCTGGAGACCGCGCTGTACAACGTGAGGGGGCTCTTGGAGGGGAACGGCTCGATACCGGTCTATATCACGCTTGACGCGTACAGAAAGCTGCTGGCGGAGAAGGAGAGGATGAAGGTGCCCGTCTCGGCAGCCCTCACGTCGATACTCGACAGGTACCAAGAGGCCGGCATTCCGGCCGGCAAGTAGGATCGTCTGGGATCCGCGGCACTCATCTTTTGATAGGTTCAGCCCCCCGCGCGGGCGCATTCCCGCCCGGCGCGTCCCCCCGGGCATGTCCGGCGCGGGCCGTCCCCCCGGCGCGGAGGATCCCCTGGGGGCCCTCCCGCGGGGCATGTTCCCGGCACGCCCGCAATGGCGGGGAATCTTAATAACGGCAGTCCCGCGACCCGTCCCTCGAACGGGTCTGTAGCGCAGCCAGGTCAGCGCACCGGACTTTTAATCCGGCTGTCGGGGGTTCAAATCCCTCCAGACCCGCGGGAATAGGTACTGTCGACAATTCGGGTCTTGGTCATGACACCGGAGCCGCCCCCGGACCGCCTGGTGGCAGTGCCTGCCGGCGTTCTGGATGATGGCAATCCACTTGTTTGGGGCCGGGACATGGATGCCCGCAGTCCCACCGGGGTGCCGCCCCGGAGGGCCGCCTGGAAGATCCGTGCCCAAGACCCGAATTGTCGACAGTACCGCGCGAGGCTGGTTGTTATATTGGTGGCGGTAACGGCTATGTCTGCGGCGGCTTTTTATGAGGTGTCTTCCGAAAGCGGCCTCGGTGTTACGCTCGTCTAACCTGTACAGGATCCTGCCCTGATATCCATGACGCTGTCCTTGTACCTGTAGATCTCGCCCTGCCACCGTCCTACTCTATGACGAACGGGGCCGACCCGGTTCCGTCGGGCGTGGCTATGTGGTACTGGCCCCGTGGAAGGGGCTCCATCTGGGGTATGCCTATGAAGCTTTGAGGCCGCTCGCCGGGCTCATGATCTCATCCCAAGAATCGTAGCCGGTGTAGGCTACGACGGCATCCGACGCGTTCACCACGTTGGCATCTATCCCGTGCTCGGATCCGACCGCCTCGGTGCCCGTGTTCACTAGGGCCGACCTGAAGATCTCGCCGTGGAGGTACGCCTGCCTTTCAACTAGGATCTCTAGGGACTCCCCTCGACGGTCTCCGGTTTGTAGGACGCGGGGCTGTCGTGCGTGATGGTGAACGGCCACGACTCTGTCTCGCCAAAGCTGACCACGTACGTGCCGGGCTGGATCTTCTCCTGATCCTTCCGATCCACCACGTCGTTGAACGTCGAACCGGGAGGAAGTATGGTCTCCCCCTCGCCTGCCGCCTTTTTTGAAAAGACCAGGTTGCCTTGAAGATCATGTATGCCAAAGCTCAGATCCGTGCCGAAGAATCTGACCGTCCCCGGCCCATGGTTCGTAATTCCGTACCTGATCTCCTCGCCCGATTCATACTCGAGCTTGTCGACATATACGGACACCTCCGCCCTCTCTACTTCGACGTACTCCAACATTCCGTCCGGCCTTTGTTTGTATTCCCACATGGTCACGTTGGTCGTGCGCACGTTCTGCCCGGGGCCGTCTTGCTCTGTATCCGACGCCGGCACGTCCGCCGGCACGTCCGCCGGCACGTCCGCCGGCACGTCCGCCGGCACGTCCGCCGGCACGTCCGCCGGCACGTCCGCCGGCACGTCCGCCGGCACGTCCGCCGGCACGTCCGCCGGCGACTCCACTCCCACCGCCATGGCATACATGACCACGATCCCCGCCACTGACGCGGCTGCCACTACCACACGCCTGTCCATGGGGATCGTGCCCCCGACCCCGTTATGAGTATATGCGTGGCCACCCACGCCTAGTCCTTTCCTAGCTTACGAATTCCAATAGACGTCTCTACAATGAATAGAGTTTATGCAAAATCAACCCTTGGCACGCCCCGAACATGATCGATCCCGTCACATTGCCGTGTAGCAAAGCACGCGATCCCGCCGCGCGCAGGCCGCATCACACGAGCACGCGCGCGGCTCCGCCGGTCACCCGAATATGCGGCGCGTGACGGACTCGAGCCAGCGCCTCTTCCCGCGCTCCCTCGTCAGGCGCCTCTTCCTCCACGCCAGCTTGAAGTTCTCGATGCCGGCT
>UYNY03000090.1 GCA_900620265.3 Nitrosopumilaceae archaeon
CATAGGCCCCGTCGCTGCCCAGCTGTACGGAGAGCTCTGGATCATCCCCAAGGTCGGTGGTCGATCTTATTACATCAGACCCGCCGGATACGAGGTACTCCTCCACCAGCGAGTTCTTGTTGAGGTCGTTGTCGGTCACCGATACTGGCAGCTCCTCGCCGGATCCCCAGTCAGAGCCGACGGCGGCCGTATCCATGCTGACCACGGCGGTCGTATATCCTACGAACCAGTTCTTTGCAGAGTCGGCATAGTCGATGGTAAACGGCACCTCGCGCCTCTCAAGATTACCCGTGGTCCGCAGTCCCGACTCGCTGTCGCCGTCGGTGGTCTCAAAGACGCCGCTGTTCTGCGCAGTCTCGGTGGCAGTCAGCAGGCCCGTGAGACGGTGCTCGCCTAGGTCGTTGACGGCGATCACTCTTGACGGCCCGTTGCCGGAGGCCACGACGTTCACGACCGCGTCGTTCCGGTCGATCGTCAGGGTTCCAGAGTCCCCAAACTCCGCGGCCGCCCTCTCGGCGGCGGTGATGCGCAGCGCGCCGTCCTGGACCCTTGCCACCGGATCGTTGTTGACGGTCACGTTGTTTGCAATCCCACCCTCCGAGTCGAACAGCTGGTAATAGGCAAAGGTCACAAAATTGTTGCTACCATCACGCGCGATGGCCCACGTCCAAATGTCCTCGTCGGTGGGGTCGATGTTCAGTATGTTGTCCTCGATCGTCAGGTGGACGTGGGCGTCATGGGGGTACTTTGCCCTGTCCACGTCAAAGCTGGCAAGGTCGTCCATGTCAGCCTCGTACTTTACGTCGATCGACTGGGGCGAGCCGCCCTTGTTGTAGATGACCTTTATCGTCGAGTCGTCGGAGATGTCGCTGAACGCCTGGATAAAGGGCCAAAAGTTGACGTTCCTCAGGTCGTTGTTGCCGACGTTGTCACCCTCGCCGGTGGAGCCGGAGCCCCCGGGGGTGCTCGGGGACGGGGCGCTGCGGACCACGTTGTTGGCCGTCTTTAGATCATCTCCCTCAAATACAATGCCACGGGACGGGTAATCACACGGCAGGTTGGAGGCAGTATAGACGTCGGCCGTGTCGGCAAACTCCTTTTGGTTGTTCAGTATGTGCTCGTCCGGATCCGCGCAGAAGGTGCCAAAGTCAAAGCCCGTCCCTAGCTTGTTCCCCAGCAGGTTGTTGTTCTCCACAGCCTCGGACTCGAAGAGGTCGACGATCCTCGCGTTGGCCACATAGGCATACCAGTACCCCTCCGAGCCCTGGATCATCCGCAGATCCTTGCCGTCAAAGGTCACGTCTGGCTCGCCCTGCCTCTCGCCGGTCTCATCCAGGTTGGGATCCTGGACTATGATCTCGATCACCATCGGGCCGCCAAATACAGTGGTAGAGACGCTCAGGTTGGCAAGGCTTCTAGGAGCCGCCATGGCATCAGGCGTCGCACCGGGAAACGCGATCGTCATCCCGCCTGCCACCATGATCGCCATAAGGGCTATGCTCGTTGCCCGCCTTGCCACGGTGTTCTCCATGTGGCCGGTGGTCAGAATCAGAAGTATTTAAACCCGATGGACGATCAGCCCCTGCGATCAGCCAGCACCGACCCCGCGATCCGGCCCCCCCCCCCACGCCACGCCCCCCGCAGGGGACCCCGCACGGTTTAAAGCGAGCCGCCCTAGAAACCAGCCCCGCCTTGGAGCTAGGTAGGGTGGCAGTCATCAGCAAGGTCGGGTCCCCAGAGGCAGAGAACGCCGCCTCCGAGATAGCCACATACCTCAAGGACACCTCCAAGGTCTACTCTGTATCCCCCGCAAAAGGCGCAGAGCAGGTCGAGCAGATATCGGACCTGGAGGACCTCGACCTTGCCATAGCGCTCGGCGGCGACGGGACCACCCTCCGCGTCTTTCGCGGCCTTGACGACCGGACCCCGGTCCTGGCAGTCAACGTGGGTGGCAACCGCGGGATACTATCAGAGATCACCATGGACGGCCTCCGGGACGCAATCTCCCAGATATCCTCAGGCAGGTTCGTCACAGATAAAAGGACCAGGGTGGCAGCCTCGTGCGCCGGAACAGAGTTCCCGCCGGCCCTCAACGAGATATACGTCGGGAGGACCAACCTTACCAGGACGGCCCAGATGGAGATAAAGTTCCGCGATGATACCATCACCCAAAAGATGGACGGGTTGATCGTATCGACGCCGAGCGGGTCGACCGGCCACTCTTTCTCGCTCGGCGGGCCCGTCCTGCACGAGAGCCTCGACGTCCTGATCATAACCCCGGTGGCCCCCGTCTACAGGCTCGCCCCCGTGGTCGTCCCCGACGAGGTCATCCAGGTGACCTGCTCGCACGACTGTAGCATCGTGACCGACGCCCAGGTGGTCGGGGCCGCCCCGCGCGGCGAGCCCATCACCATAAAGAGGCACGGCGTGCCGGCCGTCTTTGTCCGGCTCGAGAGGAGGGGGCTCCGGCAGATGAGCAGGCTTGGCTTTTAGGGTCGTCGATGCCGGCGCGTTCTACGCGGGGCTGCCGGCCTCCTCCGAGGACATCCACCATACGACCCCGCAGGTCATCTCCGAGGTATCGCACGTAAAGGGGAGGCACGGCATCACGGACGCGCTCGTGGACGCCGGCAGGCTGGTGATCGAGGAGCCGCCGCCGGAATCCACCAGGGCGGCTACAGAGGCGGCAAGGAGGACCGGCGACCTCCCATCCCTCTCTAGTGCCGACATCTCCGTCCTGGGGCTGGCAGTCCACCTCGGGGCCGACCTCGTCACCGACGATTTTGCATTGTCAAACGCGGCAGCCGGTGCCGGCGTCAGGACCATCCCCGTGATGACGCGGGGCCCGAGGAGGACCGGGAGGTGGATATACTATTGTGGGACATGCGGGATATCAGGCGGTACATCAGGCGACGGGACGTGCAAAAGGTGCGGCGGCAAAATGAGGAGGAGGCTTGACGGGGATGGGAGGCGGGATCCCGCCAGCAGCATGTATGGACGCGGCGGGGGAGGCGGGGCATGAGAGACGAGCCAGCAAGGTATTGGAAGGACGGCGAGGGGTGGTCGGCGGAGGACCTGGTATGGACCGAGACTGACACCAGGCTCGTCGAGGCGTCCCTGCGATCCGGGCCGCCAAGGCCCACCAGCCATGCAGAGATAAAGTCGCGAATCGCGGCCCGGCCGGGCCCGTGAGGATCCCGCGCCTTTTTTCCAAAAAGATCCGCCGTGTTCGGGCAGGGTCGGGGAGATCATAGCTGACGGGGGGTACCGGCCCGCGGATCCGCCCGCGGCATCACGTTCCTACCAGGTACGCAAAGCCAGCAGGCTTCAAGGGGATCGCGGGCACGCCGGATCGCCGGCACCTAGGCCGACTCTATCTCCCTCTTGATCTCCTCGTACGAGGTGATCCGGGTCGGGCGGCCCTTTAACGCGGCATCAAGGAACCGGGCATCCTCCGGGGTCCACTTGAGATCCTCCAATGACCAGCCCTCCCCGTCACTCCAGTCCCGCGGCGGGTGCTCGTCCATGGGGGTGGCCCCGCACGGGGGATCATTAAAGGATTTGCGGCAAGTTGCAAGGATGCCGGGGCCACGCCCGGGGTACTACCCCCACCCCCTCCGGAGGCCCCCGCACGGCCGCGGGCTCTGCTATCCCGAATTCATTTCACCTTATAAAGAGCGCGCCGGCCAAGCGCAGGCCCGGCAAGCGCAACGTATGGAATGGGGGCCGGAGGTTTGAGATCATGGCAAAGCTGGATCCGGTCAAGATACGCTACGCCATGCGCAGGATGGAGGCCGGGGACGACCCCGAGAAGGTAGGAGGGGAGGTGGGGGTGACCGGGAGGCGCGTGAGGCAGCTGCACGCCGAGTACCGCAGGACCGGCCGGGATCCCGTCCTCGGAAAACCCGGCAGGCCCGGAAGGGCGGCCACGGACGCCGAGAGGCGGCAGGTGGCAAGGTACTTTGAGAGGTACAGGTGCAGCGCCACCAGGCTCGAGAGGATCATGGATGTAGACGGGGCAACCCATATACCGCACAACGCCATACACGGCGTGCTGGTGGGGATGGGAGCCGCGGAGAGGGACGCGAGGGCAAAGAGGCAGGCGTCATACGTCAGGTACGAGAGGACGTGGTCCAACTCGATGTGGCATACGGACTACAAGCTCCTAAAGGACGGCAGGTGGCTGGTCTCGTACATGGACGACGCCTCCCGGTTCATAACCGGGTACGGCGTCTTCGAGCGTGCCACCGGGGCCAACGCGATCGCCGTCCTGCACGATGCCATCAGGAGGAACGGCAGGCCGGCGTCCATCCTGTCCGACCGGGGCGTCCAGTTCTACACCAACGAGGTGGAGAACAGGAGGAGGGGGGCCTCGGAGTTCGAGAAGGAGCTGGTCCGCCTCGGGATCCGGCACCTGCTCTGCAGGACGAACCACCCCCAGACCAACGGCAAGCTGGAGCGGTTCCACGGCGAGATCGTCCGCAAGATGAAGTGGTTCAGGGATATAGACGAGCTGATGGACTGGTGGAACAACATCAAGCCCCACATGTCGCTAGGGGAGGACGGGCTGGAGACGCCCGCCAGGGCCTTTAAAAGGAAGATGCCGGAGAAGGGCACCGTGGCGGTGGATGCCGAGACGGGGGAGGAATATGACGTCTTCTAGCGGAAATGATTTAGGGATAGGACACCGCACGGCCGCGGGCCGGCAGTCCTAAATAGCGGGGGGCACCAGCCCCCGCCCGTGAAGACAAAAAAGCACAAGGGCTGGGACGACGGGATAGGCTGGACGGCAGAGGAGCTCCTCTGGACCGAGGCTGACACCGAGAAGATCAGGGCGTTCAAGGCAAGTAACGAAAAGTGCACCCCGATAACGTCGGCCGAGATCAGGAAGAGGTACAACCTTCCCGATATTGGCGAGGGCGTGCCGGGCGCCGGGCCCTGATCGGGGGCCGCCGCCGGATATGCCGGATTGGTGCCGTTCAATGCCGGGTTCAGTTGAAAACTCGCGCGAGCTGTTCCGGCCGTAGATCGCCCTTGGGCCGTCTGCCCGGGGCCCTGCCAGTAGGGCCCGGGGGGCGGACCGGACCGGCCCATGCCGGATCCCGCCGCGGGGCATCCACGGCCCGCGCCCGCCTCGCGAACTTTCAACGGAATCAAATAGATATATACGCCAAAACCATGGTTCCTCCATGGTGGGACAACAGGCCGCCTACAGGGCCATCATAGGAAGGGGCCACGGGGTGTATTACGGAATTATATCCACCTTACCTTCATGCTTCGTTGATGGTGTGGACGTCAATGAGGTCGTGCGTAATCTTGAGAATGTAGCACGTATGTCTAGAAGGACATTACAAAAATACGGATCAGGCTCACATGTGCCAGCAGATCAAGTTGATAATAATGGGATAGGAATTCTGTTTGACCGGCAGTATTTCCATGACAATGGCATGGAAATAGTGGGAACCCGTACTATTACCATCTAGTTGATATTACAAGTTATTTGAACCGCCGCCATTAGGCATAAATGCCCTTCATGAACCCCATGCCAAAGAGGGGCCGTCAAAGGGCAAAGGCCGGGACAACATAGTCCGAGGGACTGCATCATGCCGATCCGCCCCCCACCCCCGTAACGCCTGCCGAGATCGGGGGGAGGTACGGCGTCCCGGATATAGGCGAGGGCGTGCCGGGCGCCGGCAGGAAGGGCCGCGCCCAAGGGCGCGGCGGAACCGGCCCCGGGGGGCGACATGGACTCTAGAATCAAAAGGCCCGAGGAGGCAGACGCCCGCCAACAGGAGACGGTAAACGGCCTGCCGGGGATGATCAGCCGGCAGGCCGCGGCCGGCCAGCAGGTGCCGGCTGGTGGCTAGCCCCTGCACTCCATGCGATAGATGGCCTCTTCCCGGGTGTAGTCGCACAGCTCCATCAGTGCCTTGATCGACTTTTCCTCGTCGGCGGTGAACTCTCGCTCCATGGCCATGGCCTGGCCCCCGCGCATTTTACCGTTGTCTTGCTGCCCTGGACGCACTCCAGATGGGCCGCCGCCGGATATGCCGGCAGGTGCCGCATGCGCGCAGGCCCCGCCGGGAATCCGTGATCGGGGCAGTCCCGGACACGCGTGGCCGCGGATCCGAGACCGCGGGATCAGCGGCCGGGTTATTGCGACTTGGAACCCCAGCTGGTCCCGCAGTGGGGGCACTCCCTAAAGCTCTTTGGCATCCTGGAGCTGTCAAAATCCCTTCCGCATGACTTGCAGGTGCTCTCTCTGACGATTGTGACGTTATCACGCACTGAGAGCGAGTATACGGATGCGTCCCCGCCCCTCTCCTCACTTGACATCCTGCCTTGCATGAACAGGTGCAGCGCCTTTGCATGATCAAGCATATCCTTGTAGGTTCCCAGACCCTCCCCCGCATGCACGCCCACGGGCTCCCGCCAGACTAGTCGGCTAATAACTATTTGGCAGATATAAATCGGCCCTTGTGCGGCCCGGCCGGGCCCGCGTGGGAACAGATCGCGGCCGCCTGCCGGTCGCCCCACGGTACCCCGTCTCCCAGCCACGCCCGGGTACGTCCCCGGACATGCATATATCATCAGGGCGCCTTGTGGGGCCGGATTCGTTCCAATGGCTCCCGGGCCGTCTGGGCGGGGGCCGGCCAAAGCCGGCCCCCGTTTCCATCTGCATTAAAACGGCGGGCATCTTGTTGGCCCATGCCATGGATTCTCCCCTAGCCCGGGTCCCGGACATGGCAGCCTCCCGTCCCGGGCATGGCGGTATCCTGGCGGCTCTCCACCGGCCGCCTTTGCGCCCACGCACGAGGTACTCTGCCCGGCCGGAACGCCCGGCGGGTTGCCCCGGATCCTTTTTTACAACGACCCACGGGCCCCCTCTTGCGTTCCCACCGGCATCCCGTTCCGCGCCCGATCCGCCCTGCGCCCCCCTTTTGAAATATGCCCCCGGTCCGGGCACCCCCGGGCCCCTCCCCCGACGCCTTGATCGTCCCAAGGCCGCGGGGTCCCAGATACCGTCCATAATCCGGGTCTTGGGCATGCCCGCGTCATGGCGGCGCCCCCGGCACCCGGTCCGGCCACGGATGGCCGCCGCCTGCCGTCCCTGGCGGGCCGTGCCAGGATCCGAACTATAGGCAGTACCTAACGAGTATATTGAGTTATATAGCTCCGGATCATGGGCCTCCCCATGCAGACGAGCACCATGCAAGGGTCAACCAGGGAGATGACCGCCATGCAGCTGGTCGAGGCCGTAGAGTCGGGCCGGGTAAAGTCGACCACGTACAAGTCCCTGGAGGAATTCATCAAAGGAACGGAGGTGTAATTCACCCTCCCATTTTTATCATCATGAACTACAAGGCTGTCGACGGCTACGTCGAGAAAAAGAGGAAACTGACACTCCCGGGTCGTGCCAATATCACGAGTATCTTTCAGAATCTGGAGGGACACCTCCGGACAATCGACGAACTTGGCATCGAGTGGCAGGAGCTATGGTTCCACATAGAGGGCAACTATGACTTGCGCATCATCCATGTGCTACAAAGCGAGAACGTCTGGGTGTCACTCTACAAGGAGGCTCCCCCCGTGCCGGTTACGAGCTCTGATGCATACTAGGTAGACGGGGTAGATCCGGTCCGCCTCGGATGGGTTTTTACCCCGGCTCGCAAGACCTTGATTCACACCGCCCACATTATATCGAATCGCCCTGCCTGGACACCGTCCATAATCCGGGTCTTGGGCATGCCCGCGTCATGGCAGCGCCCCCGGCACCCGGTCCGGCCACGGATGGCCGCCGCCTGCCGTCCCTGGCGGGCCGTGCCAGGATCCGAATTATAGACAGTACCATGTCACCACGGCGGCTGCGTTTGGGAGACCGGGAACCCGCCGGGGGGCAGCCGCCCTAGGCGGCACCGGAAGGCCCCGTCCGGGGGGATCTTTAATCAGGATGAATCCGCGGCAGGCCCGCCCGCCAACTTATCAAACGTCTAAATACGCCGGGCGGGGGACGGGGCACGATGGCCAAGGCGCCCGCGGTGGAGGCCCTGATAGGGAGGAATGACGAGGGGTTCTATGCGGCGGTGCCCAGCATCAGGTCGTGCCTTGCCGACGGGGACACCATGGCCGAATTGATGGGGAACCTTCACGAGGTTGCCAGGGGGCTGCTGGAGTGTGATGCCAGGTATGGCAGGGGCGGGGGGCTGCGGTTTGACGAGGATTATTTCAGGGAACACGGCATTGTATTGGTCGGCAGGTGCATGATCGATCCCCGCTAGGCCCTGCCGGGAATCTGCGATCTGCCCGCCTTGCGCGGGGGCGGCCAGAATCCCCCAAAGGTGGGGTCCTAGGCGCCAAGGGGGGCGGCCCGCGCATAAACCGCGTCGGGCCCGCAGATTCCGGGGCGGGCCAAGGCGGCCCGGGCCGCAGACGCGCGAGGCGCCGCCCTGCGGAACGTGGATCACCGGGGGTGCCCGTTACTCACATGAGCCCAAGGTTCGCCTCGACGGTTCCGTCGAGACCCAAGGGATTCGAGCAGGGGCGGGCCGGCACGGGCGGGCACGGCCATATTTGACTTTCGGATTACTCGGCAGGCGGTGCCGGGCATGGCGCCGGCCATGGCGCCGCGCACTGCCGGACGTCCCAGCAACCGGGACGGGCGCCGCCGCATGGATCATACAGTAATATACGGTATGTCGCGGGGATCCGCATGCCAAAACCACGCGGTACCGGCCACGGCGCGGACGTGTGCGCGCCGGCCGCCGGGCGGCCCCGCGATCTAGCGCCGGGTGGCGCCGTCCCGCCGTACCGGCCGCCGGCAGAAGAGGCGCGGCCTTGGTCCTAGATCCGTGCTATGCCCGGGTGCCCGCGGGCTCGGTGCTGGGCGAGAACCCGCTTCCGGATGCGGCGGGCCGGAGGATGGCCGGCTCTGTCGGGCAGCTGATCTCCATCATGAGGCGGCTCGGGAGGGGGGAGTTTGGCAGGTCGCTTGACGCAAGGATGCCCCGCTTTGATCTGCCGAGCATTGCGCGGGAGAGGGACAGGCCGTCGTCCCCGTCCGGCGTGGTGCTCCTGTCGGACGTCCCGGTAATCCGGCTGGCCCAGCTTGGCCGGTACGAGGGGGCGCTTGCCATGGCGAGGGACTATAGCGGGGATCTCAGACGGATGGACGCCGTCATGGGGAGGTACAACCGGTGGATACTGGAGACCCTGGGGCGGACTTGGATCCTACACCGGGGCATGACGATCAGGGATCTTGAAGTCACGGCCGAGATGGGCGGGGCCTTTGGGCTCTACCGGAGGAGGAGGTATGCGGCGGCGACGGACTTTGCATCGTTCACGATAGATGCCAGGATGGCCACGGAGTTTGCCAGAAAAAGAAGGCAGATGGGACTGGTAGCGACGGTGGACGTATCGGGGCTGGACGGGTCAGAGTACGAGGTGGCCAACTATGAGGCAAGGAACGACGTCCTTGTGGTGAGCCGCGGGAGATCGGCATACTGCCCGTATGAGCGGTTCGGGGGCAGCCAGTCCGGCCTGTTCCTGCGCGAGGCCGAGATCCGCCTCAGGGCCGGCTCCCGGCCCCGGATCATCTCTCTTGAGGCGTTTGAGTCAAGTTCGCCGGGCTTTGAGGGCAGGCTGGTGAGGGCGGCGGCCCTTTTGGAGCGTGCCCAGGGGAGCAGGATAAGGGTTAAGTACGGGGTGCCCCGCCCGTGATCGTGGCAAAAAGGAAGTTTGACAAAGACGAGGAGATGGCAATCCGGAACCTGATGAAGATCTGCGGCTATAACCGGGAGCTTGCGATCCACCGGCTTGAACGTGGGATGCAGTAGGATCCAGCCCGTCCCATTCGCCGTCCGGCCCACGTCCTGTGGGCCCCGCGTATCTGGCAGGCCGCAGGCAATCCCACTGCATCTATCTTGAGCCCCTCCATCATGTGGTGCGCCGCGGGAGATCGGCATACTCCCCGTATGAGATGCTCGGGGGCAGCCGGTCCGGCCCGTTCCCGCGCGGGGCCGAGGTCCGCCCCGGGGCCCGGCTCCCGGGGTAGCAGAACAAGGGTTAAGTACGGGGCGCCCGAGCCACGACCATGACAAAAAAGAAGTTCAGCAAGGACGAGGAGACGGCAATCCGGAACCTGATGAAGATCTGCGGCTATAACCGGGAGCTTGCCATCCACCGGATTGAACGCGGGATGCCGTAGGATCCAGCCTGTCCCATTCGCCGTCCGGCCCACGTCCTGTAGCCCCCGCGTATCTGGCAGGCCGCCGGTCATTCCACTGCATCTATCTCGAGCCCCTCCATCATGTGGTGCGCCGTGGAAGATCGGCATACTGCCCGCATGAGCGGTTCGGGGGGAGGCAGTCCGGCCCGTTCCCGCGCGGGGCCGAGGTCCGGCCCGGGGCCGGCTTTCAGGGTAGCAGAACAAGGGTTAAGTACGGGGCACCCCCGCCCGTGATCGTGGCAAAAAGGAAGTTTGACAAAGACGAGGAGATGGCAATCCGGAACCTGATGAAGATCTGCGGCTATAACCGGGAGACGGCCATCTGGCGCTTGGAACACGGAATGCCATAGGATCCAGCCCGCCCCATTCCCCGTCCGGAACATTGTCATGCAGGCTCCCGGCACCGGATCATCTCCCTTGGGGCGTTTGAGCCAAGTCCGCCGGGCCTTGAGGGCAGGGAGCCCCGCCCCGCAGCAAGCGGGGGCGATCACCCGGAACGCCGGCAGGCACCGCCGCCGGAAGGCATGGAAGGCGGCCCGGGCCCAAAGACCCGGATCACAGACGGAATAGCGGGCGTCAGAGGGTTTAAATCTACAACCCCGCCACGCGGGAGCCATGGAGGCAGGAAAGCACAAGGGCTGGGATAACGGAATCGGCTGGACCGCCGAGGAGCTGGTCTGGACCGAGGCCGACACCGAGTGGGTAAAGGCGGTAAAGGCGTCGATCAAGGAGGTAAAGCCTACGAGCTATGCGGAGCTCAAGGCTCTTCACGAGTCCTTGAAATACTGATGAACGTACGCCGAGCCGATTCTTTTGAAAAACAGTTTGAACACGAATGGCACACTCGGCGCACCATAGTCCTTTCGCTGATAAACAGGCTGGAGGAGGCAGAGGAGATTACAGATTTGAGCGAAGTCCTCAAGTGTGAAGGGGGGCGACTGCTGTTTATTCGACATGATCTGCAAGTTGTACTTTACCTATGATGTGGAGAAGAACATAGCCATGTTGTTGGGATACAGTTTCAAGACGATACTAGACGACGTTTAGGATGCGCCGGGGCCGGCATGGGCCCCTGCCACAGCCGCCGATACCGCGGCGCCGCCGCGCACGAACCCGCCGCCGCGTCCGGGCAGGGTTTATTACCCGCACGGCGTACGGCGTCCCATGGACAAGCAGGATGGCGGGACCGGTAGGGCCGGCCTGGAGTGGACCGAGGCCGACACCGAGTTCGTGCGGGCCACGCTCAGGAAGAACCAGAAGAACATCCCGACCAGCTATGAGGAGACAAGGGCCATCCACGAGTCGCTAAAGTACTGATCAACGTGTCTGCCAAACAGGATTTTTTTTGATCTGCTGCGCGCCCAGATGTTCCCAAGGCGCCACCAGGTATTAGAGCTCGTCGAGAAGATACGCGATGCGGGTGAAATCCGGGATCTTGGCAACATGGTATCGTGCAAGAGTGACGACAGCATATGGTTTCTCACCGACAACGTGTGCCGCCTCTATTTCGAGCATTTGGAGGGAAAAACGAGGCCGCCCTCATCAAATTCCACCTTGTTGTCAGGACGTCGGCATAGCTGCGGGGGCCCGACGTGATTCCGTCCGGAATCCTCATGCATAGTATGGGCCACCGCAGGATATGCCGGCTCCCGGCCCCGCATGGACCCCGGTCCCGTCCCGCGCATTGAACACGCCCCCTGCCCCGGGAGGCCGCCGCAGGATATGCCGGACGGGTACCGCGCGAGCCTGCCGGCATCCCCTCCGGGGGCGGGCCGTGCCCGGGATCACGAATTTCCAGGGCTTCGTGGGCCCGGCTTGCGCCAGGTCCCCCCTACTTGGAGCCCCACGCCGACCCGCAGTGCGGGCACTCTCTGAGGGTCCCCGGCTGGTCGGTGCTGTCAAAGTTCTTCCCGCAGGTCTTGCAGGTCGTCTCCCTCCTGAGGGTGATGTTCTCTGCAAATGAAATGTCAGTCATTGCCGCGATGGCCTCACGGACCTGGGCCTGATCGGTGATCCTCACCCCGTCCTTGATGATTACCGGGGTCCGCGCCCCCGCCGTCCGGCCACTTTGCGCGCCCATGCCGCGGTGGCGGCGTTTGTACTTAATAATCGTTTTCTTGTGCAGTCCCGTGTATTTAGACGGCCTCCCGACCGCCGGTATTGTGAGCTGGGAAGAGGGCATGGAGGGCCTCATTCTTATTGTTCCCCACCAGACTGCCATCTTCATACAGTCTGCGGGCCTCCTCCAGAACGATCTTGCCGTTTTTACTCATATTGGTGTGTATTTTGGCATACTCGTCGTACCTGCGCCCCCTGACAAGAGAATTTGTGATGGAGATTATGAATATTTGCTGCTGCTCTCTTGTCATTTTGTCGTACTGTTCTGCCATCTTGGGCCAGCCTGACTTTATCTTGACCAAATTGTTGATGTGATTAAAGTTGGTCTGGAAGGTCTTTTCTTTTAGGAATTTCACCGGATTGTCGGGATCCAGACTAGGAACGTTGCCATATTTACCAGTTTTAAAATTAAACCATAGAACGGCCATTTTATCATCGGACTCGTTCCAGGTGACAATACAGTAGAGGCTATGCGTAATTGATCGTAACGTCAACTGATCCGGCACATGATCATCCGCCGGCACCGTGATTTGCCAAGACTGCACACGTGCACGCCGTCATTGTACGACAAACCGGGCCGGATCACGCAACAAACCGCGGGATCGCCCGAACCCCGGGTGCGGCCCGTGCCGCCGGTCCGCGTCCCCCCGGGTCAGGCGCCCGCCGGGGCGCCCCCAGTC
>UYNY03000091.1 GCA_900620265.3 Nitrosopumilaceae archaeon
CGAGGTCCCCCGGATCGATCTTTGACAGCCGGCTCCCGGACGAGTCGGTCACGCGCGGGTCTGAGATCGCCATCTGCCTTCCCGTCGCAGGCGGCCCCGGTTCCGGGGCGGTCCCCCGAAATGGGCCTGCTTGGAAGGATTCTTGGGCGCGGCGAGAGGGAGGCGCCTCCCGCCGTCGTGGTTGTGGGCCGGCACGTCGTACGTGGACGACTTGGTGACCCGGCACCAAGGCGGCCATCCGGCATATCTTGCATCCCGATACTCGTGTTAGATGCCCTGCAGCGCCCCCGATATCCAGTCGATGATCCCGCTCTCGATGGCGCCCGACAGGTACAGCACGAACCAGATGAGGAAGGCCGCGCCGTTGACCCCGATCAGCCAGTGCTGCAGCCTCACCCACCTCCTCATGATGTACCTGTCCTTGAGCACCCACACCCGCTCGCCGATCAGCAGCGCTATGGACCCTCCCAGGATCTCCAGCGTCGGCACGAACACCTTGCTGAACATTATCTGGAGGGATATGAGCATGACCGGCAGTATCGCGGTGACCCCGGATATGATCTTTGCCGTGGTTGACAGCGACCTTGCGAGCGCTATCCTCACCTTTCCGATCACCACGTTGCCGAACCTCATGCTCTCGACATAGTACTTGTACGTGTTCTCCCTGGACTCCCTCGCGCCCCGGATCTTCTTGTCGTCCTGATCCGGGTACACGTGGATGGCGGGATCCCCGATGATCCTATAGTCCTCCCCCACCTTTACCAGGACGTGCAGCTCGAACGGCCTGTCGGACATCATCCCCCCCGCCCTGATCATCTCGTAGGTGACGACCTTGAACCTGAAGGCTATCTCGATGTCCCGCGAGAACCTCTTTGACTCGTACCTGTCCACCTTGATGGGGGACGTGTACGTGGCAAAGATCTTCTCATAGCCGGACCTGGTGGGGGTGCATACTATGGGTATGATGCCGAGGTCCTCGGGGACGTCCATGCCCTCCCCCACCATCTCCCGGCGCACCCTGTCGTAGTCTATGCCGAACTTCTCCTCCAGCTCCGCCCTTGATATGACCGTCATGTGCCGCCCCTGCGAGTTCCTGATCTCGAGGTTCTCGAGTATGTCGCTTGCGGGCATGAAGAATATGCTGTCGCCCTCGCCCTCGATCTTTATGGTCGATATGACGGTGGTCTGGTACTCCTTGGACGTGACCAGGTCGAACTGGTAGTGCTGCCGCAGGAGGGTTATCATCCCCCGGCCCCCCGGGATCCGCAAATATTACCCTTGCCTGCAAATCTTTAATTTGCCACCGTCCCGGCCGGGCCCGTGGAGTATCTGGTGCCCGGCATAATGGCCGCCCTGGCCGTCATCATGGCGGCCGTATCCGTAAAATGGGCGCTCTTCATACGCAGCGCAAGGGTGTCTGCCCGGCACCTTCCGGCCCTCGGAGGGGGGGGGGCGGCGGAGGCTCGTATCCGAGGGTGTCCGTCATCCTGCCGGCGCGTGACGAGGAGGACTATATCGGCCTCTGCCTCCGGACCCTCGTGAGGCAGGACTATCCGGACTTTGAGATCATCGTGATTGACGACAACTCCACCGACGCGACCTATGACATCGTGCGGTCGTTCACCACGGGGGACGGCCCCGAGATCAAGGTGGTGCGCATGGTGGACCATGACAGTGCCTGGGTGGGAAAGACCTTGGCGTGCACGAGGGGGCGCGAGGCGGCAACGGGCGACCTGCTGCTGTTCACCGACGCCGACACGGAGCACGGGCCGGGGACCATGCGCCTTGCCGTCGAGCACCTGATGTCCGAGGGGGCCGACGTGCTGACGCTGACCACGGGGCTGAGGATGCCCGAGTTCTGGACCCGGGTGACCACCCCCGTCATCACCTCGTTCAGGCTCGCCTATCCCGACGGGATTGTGAACTTTTCGGCGAAAAGGGTGAACGATGACAGCAGGGAGGGCGGGATGCTGATCGGGGCGTACTTTCTCGTAAAGTCGGGGGCGTATGACGCGGTGGGCGGACACGGGAGCGTAAAGAACATGATCCTCGAGGACTGGATGCTCGGCAAGAGGCTCAAGAGGGCCGGCCATGTGGTGCGCATCGCCGACGGCAGCAGGATGGTGGACGCGGTCTGGGCGCGCGACCTGCCCACGCTCGACCGGGTGTTCACGAGGCTGATGTCCCCGCTCGTGCTGAACAAAAAGGCAAAGGCGTACGGCAACTGGCTCGAGCTGATGCTGCTGCTGTCGGGCCCCCATGCGGGGGTGGTGGCCGCCGCCCTGGCGCTCGTCCCCGGCGCCTATGGTGGGGTTCCGGACCCCTATGGCGTTATCCTGCATGTGGCGCTCGCGGGCTCTGCCCTGGCCGCCGTGGCCCTGCACGCGGGATCATACGTGCTCCAGTCAAGGTACCTCGGGATCCCCCTGCGGTACACGGGGCTCTCATGGCTCGGCGGGCTGGTTGCCACCGTCGGGTTTGCAAGGGGGCTCCGCGGCAGGACGGAGTGGCACGGCCGCGGGTACGGGAAGGAGATGGCCGACGACGGGGACGATGCGTAGGCGCGGCCCGCCGGTCCATGCCGTATATGGCCAGATCCCTGTCGTGTCTCCCCCGGTCTGAGGTTACGGGACATGGCGCTGGCGTGCCGCGACGAGGGCCCCTCGCTGCATCCGGATCATGCGGAGCTCCGGCGCGCCAGGGGGAGGACGCTCAGATCTAGAGGCTAGACACGGATGGATATGGCGAGACATCTCCGGTGACTCGACCGCGATACCGGGGATATGATCAGCCGTGATCCCCCCGTGCCCTATTCTGGGACGAGCTCAAACTCGGGCGCCCCGGCCCACTCACCTAGCCGGTCGGCTATCTCCCTTGCCCTGTCCTTGTCCAGCCTGATGCCTAGCTCCAACCCCTCCTCCATGCCGTTGCGGTCCATGTTGGACGACATTACGATCGCCTCGTACTCGGTAGAGACTGCCCTTGCATGGAGTTTCTCGAACCCGGCCACCCTGATTCCGGCATCCTGCATCTTGGCAAGCGGGAACATGGCGCCGCCCTTTCTGGTAATGACCGTCACATCGGCCCCCTTCTCAGACATGCCGCAGAGCCTGCCAATCACGGGGCTCTTTGGATCCCACAGCGGGTTTGCCACCACCACCTTGCTGGGGTTCCTCCCAAGCAGCCGGTCTATGCCGTCCCGGATCGTAGTGATGCCCGGTGCTGTCTGCAGCAGTGCCCTGCCCCCTGCCTGTCTTGCGGCACCGAGCGGCCGGCACTTTACCGCCCCGCCGGGCCGGATCATCTCGCTCTCAGCGCACTCCCAGAACAGGTACCTCATGATGTCGTTTGCATTGATGGCCTCGCTCCTCCCAAGGTCCACCACCATGCCGCGCCCGCCGTCAAGACAACCGGCGGTAACGTCCATGGTAAGGAGCAGCCCCCTCGGGTCATGGAGGGGATCCGCAAGCACTACCTTTGCGTGTGTTCCCAAGGACGACCGTATGAGCGCGTGCTTTGAGAGCCTCTCCAGGGCCCCGTTGCAGGCGCCCCGCTCGCTGCGCGGGAACTCCATCCCGGAATCATGGGCGATCCTGGCCTGTGTCGCCGTGAACAGGTAGAACCTGACGCCGTCCCTGCTCTTTCTCTCCATCAGCTTTATGATCTCGGCATCGGTGATCACGAGGCTTGATACGAACACGGTGTGCTCTGCCCCGGTTATCAGGTCGGTTACGCGGCCGCGGCACCTGTCGTCCCGAGCGGGACCAGCATTCCCGCCACTTCTGGCCCAGCAGTGTGACGGCTTCTTGCCGCTCAAAGATCCCAGTCCTCCATGGCCTGTATGTTCCAGAACTGGCGCCTGCTCTTGCCTGGCACGTACTCTGATCTTTCCCCACCTAGCACGCCCTCGTGGTGAGGGAACTTGGCCCGTACCATATCCCTGATGGCAAGGTACCTCTTCTTGGTTACATACCCTGACTCCATCTCTGCCTCTGCCAGGTCACGGGCCCACTTTTCCGCGTCCTCCCCGGTGGCCGGATATATGGGGATCGTGGCGCCTGCTAGCTGGAACGTCCCGTACCCCTCTAGACTGATCTCCGAGCCGTCCAAGATCGCCGACATCCCGTGTCGCTCCTCCGGCTTTGTGTCCTCGTAGCGCACAAGGAACACGCCGTGTTCCTCGTCCTTCCTGTATTTGGCTCCCTCCCGTATCCTCTCCCACGCCTCCCTGTAGGGGTTGTTCTCTTGGGGCGGGAGCCGCCTCTCCCCCGGGGGCATGGTGCCGTGGCGCCCCTGGATGTAGTCGTATCCGAACCTTATCTGCCATGCCGCGTTCCTGATCCTCTCGATCTTCTGGTTTCCAGAGTCCCTGCCGCCGTCCCTCTCCATCAGCGTGTGTATCATCTCCGTGGCCCTCTCGTTCACGGCCCGCATCGTCGCGTCCTTGTCAAGCCCCAGCAGCTTGAAGTGCCCGTCACAGTACCCGTCATTGCCACCGGGCCGCGCCGTACCCTTTGCGGTAATCCTTGCCTCCGCCACATCCTCGTCCAGGATCAGGTGCACGTACGCCTCGATCTCAGGCTCCAGCCTCTTCTCGTGGCTGCCTATGTTCCTTATCCGGACCGGGATCGGATTTCCAAAGCTTGGGAGGAACCTGCACCCCTCAAGCCCCGTGACGTCGGATCCGGCAATCTCGGGCTCGGCCTGCCCCTTTACCGGGCCGCCGTCCAGCTCCACGTCATAGGTGCGCTCTATCTTCAATATCCTGTATTCTGGCGGGATCAGCGGGTCGTCCGCAACGTGGATCTTCCAGATCCCGTCACTCGGGACGGGGATCATCCCGTTACACAGGGCGTCCCTGCCCTCGCCGGTGAGCGTATACGTGCCGCCGGACTCGCTTACCAGTCCCTTCCTGGAACACAACTCTAGGAGCTTCCTGCCTATCGTATAGCTGTTGCCAAACAGGTCCTCCGACATGGATGCGGCGGTGGCCCTGCCCGGGTTCTCATCCACGTACGTCAGCACCACGAGGACATAGCTTGTCCCTGAAAATTCCGCCACCTCCGCGTGGATCTTGTAGCATGTCAGGGGCACCTTCCTCTTGAGCGTCAGGCGGCTCATGTGCCCCTCCCCTGCTGCCGCCCGGCCATCCTTGCAAGGCTGGAAAGCGGCTTCTCCCCGCCCAGCATCTCCTCGTGATTGCCTACTATGACGCAGAGGAACCGTGCCCGGGTCACTGCCACGTTCAGCCTGTTTGGGTTTGCAAGGAACGGGGTGGCGTGATCGTTTGCGATGCTTAGGAAGACGACATCCGCCTCGTGCCCCTGGTACCTGTCTATCGTACACAGCTCTATCTCGACCCCCTTCATCGCAAAGTACCTGTACTCCCTACGGCCTGTAAGCCTTTGCAGGTGCCTGCGCAGGACCACTTCCTGGTTTCGGTAGAACACGAGCGCGGCCACCTTCCACTTTCTGCCCCTGCCCGCGCCGCTCGAGGCAAACTCTGTGAATTTTTTGATCTCTGCGGCGACCGCCTTGGCCTCCGCCTCGCTGGATCTGTCATGGCACTTGGCATTGACGTCGATCCAAACGAGCCTTCTGCCCCCGTACGCCCTGTATCCCCACTCCCTCTGCTTTCTGACCCTGTCGGACGTCTTCATGGCCTTTTTGCCGTATATGTAAACGTGCGAGAACTTGGCGATCTGCGGGTGCATCCTGTGCTGGTGGTCTAGCAACACGTGGCGAGCCCCAAAGGCATCGGCCTCCATCCCGCGCCCCATCGTGGTGTCAGGACGGCTGCCCCCCAGAAAGCCGTACTGGATGGACTCCAGTATGGACGGGTATGCAACGCTCTGTATGTCCCTCATGTCCTTCCGGATCTTCTCCAAGTCGACGCCGGGAAGATCCTCTGACGGCATGAGCCTGTCTATCTCACTCTGGCACTTTTCGTCATGCCCGCCGTCCTCGTCATCTGCGTATCCCTCGCCATCCTCGATCTGCTCCCTCTGCCTGTCGCGCTGTGCCATATAGTCCTGCTTTATCTTCCACGCCACCATGTTCCCCCATGTCTCTTTCCGGTTCAGCTGCCGTTTCTTCCACATGCGGTGCCTGTCCCTTGCCCTCACCTTTGCGTCCCCCCTCAGGCCCTTCCAGTACTCTTCGAGCTCCTCAAGGCCCCTGATTGCCAGCCCTTCCCTGGGCTCCATCCCGAGGATTGCCCCCGGGCTGCCTATTATGACGCCACGCGGTTTTTGGCGCGAGGTATCCGCGTCATGGACGGGGACTTCAAGCTTGCCGCACTGGATCCTGTACATGCCGCGCAGCGAGTCATCCCTGGTGGGGATGGCCGTGTCCTTTCCATTGTATGCCAGGAACGCGTCGAGGCATACGTCGGGGTACCTGCGGTCCTCCAGCGTGCTGCCGATCAGGCCGCCCAGTTTCTCGTCGTCGGTATACGGGTCAAGCTGCCTCGTATCTCCCACTATGACCCACCTGTCCGCGTACATTGCCGGGACTAGGAACTCTTGGAATGTGGTCTTTGACGCCTCGTCGATTATTAGCATGTCGAACCTCCTGCTGCCGTCCTTCAGGTCGGGATGGGCCAGTATGCCGATCGGGGTTCCGCAGACCACGTTCGTGCTGTCCCGGATGATATCCTCCATGGTGCATGCTCCTGACACCGATCCCTCTCGCCGGAGCATCACCTCCAGCATCTTGGATGACGTCGTCCCGGATCCCTTCTTTTCAAGGCTGTCCAGTATCGACTTGCGCTTTGCCTCTGTGAATGTGCTATGGTGCCATTTCTGTACATTCTTTGCCAGCTTGTCCTTTTGTCCCATCCTGACCAGTACCAGGTCGCGCATCTTGTCTTCGGACGCATCGAGCTTTTCAATGAGGTTGTCGACGGCAACGTGGGTGGAGGCGGTTATCAGTACCCGCTTGCCGCGGTCTATCATCTGCTGGACCAGCTCGCACAGGACCGTGGTCTTGCCGGATCCCGGAGGCCCCTCTAGGAAGGCAAAGTCGGGTGTCTCTAGCGCCTTGCGCACAAACTCCCGCTGCATCTCCACGCCCTCATACCCGTCGTCGTCAAGAACGTGCCATTTCTCGACGTCCCCTTCCACCAGGGACGGCCAGTACGCCTCATCCCTGTCCAGGAACAGGTCGAGGAGCGGCCTGTGGGCCTCCGTGGCCTTGCCGGTAAGATCGTGCATTGCCTCCAGCTGCCTCTGGATCTGTCTCAAATCCGGCTTTATCACCAGCATCGTCGTCTTTGGCCTTCTCTTGAGTTTTACCACCTTTGCGGACTGATCGCGCTCCAGTATCTGTATGCCGTCCTTTTCGTTGAACTTCTTCCATCTTCCATCGTTGTCCACCTCCCACACGTGTTTTATGTTTTCATCAAGTAGTTCCTCTGACCTGATCCATGCCTCGCCCGGGTATACGGGGTGATCATATCTAGTATTTTTGATCTTGTCAGGGTTGTTCTTGATGTACTCCCTCATCTCCCTCAGGTACCACTTGTACTTTCCAAGCCTCTTTTTTACATCCGTATAGTCTGTACTGCTATTGTCATGCAGCTCTGCAAACATCATGCTGTAGGGATCGCCCGAAACGCTCCTCACCAAGTCGCGACTCATGACCGTCCTTCCTGCGGAGGGTTCATGCTGTGGCCATTTTCACCCATTTGAACCGGCTGGCCCGCCTTGGGCCTCCTCATAACTGTTTTCATCTATCTTTCCTAGGAATTCTTAAAGATTTCCGTGACCGGATGTGCTCGACCTGTGGTTTCTGGTGCATATATTAAGATGATCTTAACTAGATTTCTCAACATCGGTACGACACGTACTTGCCATTTCGTGCCTGTTGGCCTATCTATCATCTTTTCCTTTATATTCAGTAGTTTCCTGACAGAAAGGTGTGCAACATGGTGATTGGCATAGGGGATGATGGGAGATGAGGCTTAGGGAGATCCAGCTAAAGAGCCAGTATGACTCAATGATTGACGACGCGTATGGATCGTTCTTCAACAGGGTATTGTCCTATTCCACCAGATATGATAGGATCGGTGGGAGGCTCACCCCGAATGGTTTGGCCGCGTGCGCCCAAGGGCTGCAAGATTTCATACGGAAGGACGGCGCCATGAGGCTCATGCTGCTGCCGGATCTAGGCCCGGACGACATTGACTCCGTCAACAGGGGGACGAGTGACATGGATAGCGTGATCTCGGAGGGGTGGCTCCGCGACCTCTCGGAGATCAGCGAAAAGTTCGTAGAGGATCATACAAAGGCCCTCGCGTGGATGCTGGTCCACGGGTTCCTAGAGATCAGGCTCGTGGTGCCGGTAGACGAACAAGGCCACGTATCGTACGAGTGCACAGAGGGCCGCATGTTCGGCACCATGACGGGGCTGTTTACCGACGGCACCGACCATGTCTCGTTCTCCGGTACGATCGAGTTTGATGATCCAAAGTTCGGGGAATGCCAGCGCTTCCGGGTATGCGGGGAGTGGGTGGAGGAAGAGAAGGAGGACTTTGACAGGGACTATGGGGAGTTCCACAACTGCTGGGACAAGAGCCGGACCGGCCAAGGCGTGGCCCTTAGAACGATACCGCTGCCGTCGGCCGTACGGGAGAGCATGATGAGGATCGCGCCCTCCTCAAAGTCGGATATCGTCCTCCAGAGGCCGCCGGAGCTACGTCCTTACCAGATGGAGGCGGTCAAGAAGTGGGCTAAGAACGGCCACAGGGGGATACTGGGAATGGCGGCCGGCACCGGAAAGGCGTTCACCACCATCGGCTGCATGAGGGCGGCCCTGGAGGACGGAGGGCCGACGCTGGTAGTCATCGCATGCCCGTCCGGGAACCGGGAGTACCAGTGGCAGAAAGATCTGGAAAAGTGGGGATACGAGTCGACCACAACATCGGGCGATAAAAAATGGCACCAAAAACTACGGGGGCAGATAGCCGCCCTGCAGCTTGGCAGGACGGACATGCTCGCGGTGATCACGACGTACGAGACGTTCAGCTCTGAGAAATTTACGACAGAGATAACAGAGTGCCGCGCCAGGATCATGCTGGTGGCAGACGAGGTGCACAATGCCGGGTCGCCCGTGCACTCGAGGGGACTCGTGGA
This sequence comes from Nitrosopumilaceae archaeon, assembly GCA_900620265.3. GTDB lineage: Archaea > Thermoproteota > Nitrososphaeria > Nitrososphaerales > Nitrosopumilaceae > Nitrosopumilus. The sequence goes on from UYNY03000091.1 coordinate 9,135, forward strand.
CAACTATAAGCTCAGGCTGGGGCTTTCCACCACGGCGGACCGTGACGATCCGGGGACAGCGGCCATCAGGGGGTTCTTTGGGGATACCGTATATGAGATCAGCCTGAATGGGGCATCGACGGGCGAGGGAGGGTCCTGACCAGATCCTCTGAGATCCACCCGGTCAGGGCGAGGCCCGATCCGTGGGATTACCCGAGCGTGTCTGCCGTATAGTCCAGGTATGCCCTCCCCTCGTTCACGTACCCCTGCACGTAGTGGACGTACTTGAAGTCCTTCTCCCCGGGCTTGCCGTACTGGACGAGGACCGCAAAGTAGACGTACTCGCCCGCCTCTATCATCTTTTTGGTCTCGTCATCCACGTTTATGGGGACCTCGACGGGGTGGTTGTGGGCAAGCACGTCATACGTGGACGACTTGATGACCTTGACGCTCCTGTACGTCCTTCTGAGGGCCATGCTGGTATCGACGTACTTTTTGACCGCCTCCTCCTGGGATCCGCCCGATGCCGTCAGGATGTCCCATGACTCGATCCTCTCCCTTAGGGCCTTGTAATACTGCTCCCTGTCGGGCCCCGACATGTTCTCTATGATCCTCTTGCGCTCGCCGGCCGTTCCGTACACCTCCTCTGCAAACTCCCCCAGCATGCCGTACACCTTGTCCCTGCCGGCCTTTTTGTCAAATACCTCCCAGTCGATGGGGCCTATCCTGTCCAGCAGGTCCCCCCGCTTTGATCCCACCAGGTAGAACCTGTCCCAGTCATGGGGGTTCAGCTTTACGAGGCTCTCTGCCCTTGCACGGCCGGCCTCGTCGAACCTTTTCCGCGCATCCTTGTCCTTGAAGCCGTCTATCATCTCGTCGAACGCCTTGATGGCCGGGGCAAGCCGCCCAAAGTCGTCCCCGAGTACGAGGTACTTTGTGGGCGAGTTCGCCTCCGGGACGCGCTTCATCCTCTCGCGTATGGGGCGCAGCACGATGCACGCGTCCGTGTTCCCGAGGGTGCCGGATCCCACCCCCCTGAGGTACTCCTTTAGGGCGCGCTCCCTGGTGCTGAACTCCGAGTATTTAGCAGGCGGGATCGTCATGATGCGGGTCTTGGAGGCGGGTATGTTCCCCACGTTGATCAGCCTCACCGTGATGCCGCTGGCCCCGTATTGTACGGACTGGGCCGGCGTATTCTTGTCGTTTACGATGATCGGCTTTAGCGTCAGCTCGTGCTCTGTCTTTTGGTTGCCCAGCTGCTTGCGCATCAGGATGACGAATACCATGGTGGCGGCCGCGGTCAGGAGCGCCGCTGCCGGGGCCATAACCATCGAGAATTCCGACCCGGCCCCGCCCTGGCCGGTGCCGGCATAGGCTTCTGGGGCGAGGATGTTAAAGCCTGCCACAAGCACGGCTAGCACCAATGCCCCCCGACCCATCGCCGGCCGCAGGATCCACTTCCAAATATACTGCGCGCCCACCGGCCCCGCGTCCCGCCCGCGGCTGGCATGGCTTGTGCCGTGGGCCCTAGGCGTTCCTGCCATGCTGCAGGATCCCGACCGTACGTGCAAGCTTGCAGATGGACGGGATGGACGTCGTCGGGATGGCGATCGAGGCGGTCCTCTGCGTGACGGATCCCGGGTCCAAACGGATTAAATAGGGGGTACCGGGAACACCGCGGCATGGCGCTGCAGCTAAAGATGGACGAGACGAGGCGGTGCATGTATCTGTTGCTCCGTGCGACGGAGTTCAAGCCCGACTCTGGAAGGATCCCCGCCGCAGAGAGGATCCACGAGGCTCTGTTCGTCTTTTGGCGCCGCAGGCGCCTGCCCGCAGGCGACTTTGTGATCAAAAAGGACGGCTGCCACAGCCCGTCCCTTGCGCTAGCCCTTGAGGAGGCCGTGGAATCAGGCGAGATCGCGCTCGGAGCCGCCGGCGCCCTCGACACGTACTCGCTGACCGAGCGGGGGATCTCCGCGGCGGGGGAGGCGTGGGATGCCGCCGACCTGATGGAGAGGGTCGATGCCAGCATGGCAAAGTACCAGGTGACGGACATTGACTACAAGGAGCTCGTCCCGTTCCTGTACGGATCGTTCCCTGATACATGGACGGATCCATCAATGAAGGCAAAGGCGAAGGAGTGGGGCTTTGAGGCGGCCTGCTCGATGTACGACAGGTCAAAGGTGTCGATCGGCGCCGGCGCGCGCATGGCCGGAATGGATTATGAAGAGTTCATGTGGGCGTTCGGCGCGGCCGGATATGTCATGTGCAAGACCACCGGGGAGGAGTTGGACAGGTTTATTGACAAGCTTGAGAATACTGATTGACACCAATATTTGACCGTATGTAAAGACACCGATGACAAGGCGTCCAGACGGTACCCGGCACCGGAAGGCCGCCGGGGGGCATGGCCCGCGACGCGAGACGGGTGCCTGTTGCACGATGCGCATATTGTCCAGATGGTGTCAGCCTGCCACCTCCCTCACAGGTCAAGTACCAGCGACGTCTTGACTATGTACCGCTCCCATGCATTGAACAGCGCCTCCCCCTTGTCGGATGCAAGCTCCTCGGCCTCCCGGCAGTCCCTTCCGTATTCCGCCTGCGCATTGCTCGTCCTCTCCGCATACTCCTGCGACGACGTGACGTGGTTTATCGCGGGGTGCCCTATGGGATAGACGACGGGAGGCGATACGCTCCCTTCTCTCTTGCAGCATACAAAGCAGAGGTTCCTCTTCTCGTTGATCTCCTTCAACGTCTTGCTCAGATCCTTGTTGTCCGTGGGAAAGCTCCAGTGCGTCTGCTTTTTGTAGAGCATCACCCACTCCTGCTTGTCGTTTACGGCAAAGTTGTACTTTAACTTTACAGCGTTGACGATGTGCTCCGTCTCGATGTCCGAGAAGTTGCCACGCTGTGAGGCGTACTTGTGGACCAGCCACACGTGCTCCGGTATGCAGTCCCTGTGGAGCCGTATGACCTCGTGCTTTATCCTCTTGTAATAGTTGCCGACCGTCCCGGTCGGGTCCGACGTGAGCTCCGAGCTGTAGACGCTGAATATATGCACTCCTCGCTCTTCTCGTCGAGCTCCTGCATGCAGCCGAGGCACTTTTTCTTCTTGCCGCGCCCGAACATCACGCGCCCGCCTCCCTGTCTTCCATGTCCCGCGGATCGAGCCGGGATATTTATAGCTATGAAAGCGGTGTTGTCGGATGTGATTGATCATGTTGCATGTACTGCCGCCGGCAATACGATGCAAGGGACGGATTTACGTCTTGTAGATAGGATGTCAAAGTATTACACAGTATTACAAAGTATTCCGACAGGGTATGTCATACCACAAGTCCTGATTACAGTTATAGTTTAGTTCGCATATCATTTCTTACACCACGACATATGCCGGTGCTGCAACATGTAACTTGCTGATCCCGTACGGAACCAATGGCATAAATAGCGCCGCTTCCGGGGGCCGCCCGTGAAAGCACTGGTAATCGCCGTTGTGGTGGTCGTAGCGGTCGGAATAGCCGTAGCGCTGTCGCTGACGGCGCCCGGCCCGGACCTTGACGCGATAATCGCGAACGAGGACTGTGACGCGGTCATGGCGCTGACTGACGCGGACGTCGCCGGCGCCACCGCGGAGCAGCAGATCGGCCTTGGCGCACTCGTGACCGGCTGCGCCCTCGAGGAGCCGCTAAGAGACCTGATGGACTCGCTGCAGTGATACCCACACGCCCGTAACCGCGGGCATGGGATCGGACGGCGGCGCCGTACGGCGCACGCCGGTACCTGACCGGGCGTCCTGCCGCCAGGATCCCGCGGTCCCCCGCCGCACAATAGGATTATATTCTAGCCGGATCGGGCGGCGGGCGTGAAGATCCTCCTGGCCGGCCTGTTCGCGGTGGCGCTCTTGGTGCCCGTGGCATACGGCCAGTACTATTACACGGACTGCCACGGCGTCTACGGGTTCAACCTCATCGTGTGCAGGCTGCACGTCGAGATACACAAGCTGAACAGCACGATAGAGGACCTGACGGAGGAGAACCGGGACCTGAGGCAGAGGGCCAGCGTGGCGGCCGACAGGGTGCCAGCCAGCGCGCCGGCAGGCAGCACCGACTGGCTGCCCATAAAGGCGCAGAGCGAGGACCACTATAACCTGAACAAGGTGGCCGTAAAGCTGGAGCAGAACAAGCACGACCGCGGCGTCTTCAAGATATACTTTAACACCGGGGCGCGAGCCGCCAACGTCGTCTACTCGATCGAGCTCTGGGACGGCGGCTCCTCCCCGCAGGAGCGCATCTGGTTCAAAGAGTCCGAGGGCATCGGGTACGCCCAGTTCGACCAGGACGGGCACGCCAACGACATACGGGTCTGCATAACCGAGGTGAACGGCAGGGACATAGAGCAGGCCCGCAACACCGACCCGTTCCAGAACGCCCACGCGGAGTGCACCAGCTTTGGCAACGTCCGGCTGGGAGAGGACGGCGGCCAGAGGAACTAGGGCCGGGACGCCCCTTCGGGCACTCCCAAAGCCTTATCATCCGGGGCAGATCCAGGGCACGGCATGGATCCGCGCGGCATCCCGTCCAGGATAGGCTCGCTGTACCGGGAGGGGCGGTACGAGGAGGCCCTTGCCCTCTGCGACATGGCGCCCGACGGGGACAGGGACGCCCTCGGGTTCAGCATTGACATTTTGTCCCGGCTCGGCAGGCACGAGGAGGTAATCCGGGCGTGCGAGCGGTTCCTGCGCATCGACCCGCGCGCGCTGCACGCGCTCTGCAAGAGGGGCATGGCGCTCGCCGACCTCGGCAGGCACGAGGAGGCGGTCCGGTCGTACGACGCCGCGCTCGGGATCGACCCACGGCACGTCCCCTCGCTGGGCAACAAGGCCGCCTCGCTCTGCCAGCTCGGGAGGAACGCGGAGGCGCTAGAGTGCACCGGCCTCCTGCTGGAGGAGATCCCGGACGATCCGGGCGCCCACAACAACAGGGCGTTCGTGCTCAACGAGCTCGGGCGGCACGCCGACGCGCTGGCGCACGCCGACGCGGCGGCCGCCGAGATGCCCGGCGACCACATGGTGGCCCAGAACCGGGCCGCGGCGCTGCACGGGCTCGGGAGGAACGCCGAGGCACTGGCGTGCCTCGACGGGGCCGGCCTGGGCCCGGAGGTCCCGGACCTGCGGGCCGACATACTGTGCGGCCTTGAGCGGCACTCCGAGTCGATCGAGCACTATGACAGGGCGCTCGCCATGCGCCCGCGCGACCGTGAGACGCTGATGAAAAAGGCGCTCGCGCTGGCAAGGACGGGCGACCGCAGGGGGGCTCTCGAGCAGTACGGGATGGTCTTCGGGCTCAAGCCGGGCGATCCCGGGTACGATATAGTCGAGGGGAACATGTCGGGGATCGTGGACCGGCACATGGCCGACCACCTCTGCAAGCAGGGCGTGGCCCTGAAGAACGCCGGCATGGCAAAGGAGGCGCTCGCCGTATACGACCTGGCGCTAGAGATGGTGCCGGGGCACGCGCCCCTGATGGCGAACAAGGCGGTTGCCCTGCGGCACCTCGGCCGGCACGGCGACGCGCTGTCCCTGATGGACCGCGCCATAGGCGCCGACCCGGGCAGCGCCGACATGTGGATCAACAAGTCGAACATCCTGATGGACCTTGAAAGGTACGGGGAGGCGCTCGAGTGCGTCGAGAGGGCCATGGAGCTTGACGCCGGCGCCGACCTCGTCATGCTGAGGAGGGCGAACCTGCTCTCGGAGCTCGGCAGGAGGGACGAGGCGCTCGAGTGCTGCGACAGGTTCCTGGAGGGGGAGCCGGGCAACGTCCACGCGCTGGACCTCAAGAGGAGGATAGAGTCGGGCTGAGGCGGCGTGGCACTGCGCGGGATCCCACCCGTATATCTCGATCTCCCCTACGGCGATTCCGTCTCTCAACAAACCCCGCTGTACCCGCGCCATTCAGAGCCGGCTCCGGGCGCGGCATCCGCGGGCGAGTATGACCACGCGCCTATGTGGCCCAAGACGCGTCTCCGCGTTTCCTGATTGCAGATCCGGACGTCCTGGGCGCGGCCGACTGGCATCCCCGGCCGGCGCCTGCCTGTCGTGCACTTTATAAGGTAAAATGAATTTGGGGCGGCAGAACGAAGATCTCGTGGGCACAAAGGTTATAACGCCTTATACGCACCCATCTAGCATGACGCAGGAGGTGACACGGCAGGATCCTAGGTTCAGATCGAGCGATCTGGAATCCGTGGTGGATTACATAGAACAATCGCGGAATGGGGGTGCGGATCTAAGCGAGGCGATAAGCCACGGTCTGAATCTTGCATCTCGGTATGCGGGGCATGTAGGCGTGCCTGAAAAGGGCGAGGATGCGGTCGAGTTCTACGATACAGCAATAAAGTCCCGTGCAGAGATCTGCGACAGGATTCACAATGTGGGGGTAAGTATGGGTGAATGCGGTAACTACAAAATAGCAGACGATCTCCTGCGTATGGAAAAGAAAGCAAGGCTGTCGTTATACAATCTCGTGGTACGTAGGATCTGCCACCTCAACAACATGAAAATTGAATCTCTCAGCGAGTGTCCACAAGACGTGCTGTCCTCCATGTCTACTGCGGATGCCGGCGTTCTGGGCCATGCGCTGGTTGGACTGGGAAGATATGGCGAGGCAGAACGATTCCTAAAGCTGGCGAGCGCGGATGACGCGGGATATGGCCTGGCCAAGATGTATGATGACATGGGCATGCATTACAAGGCCTCCTCATTTTTTGATATGATCTCAACGGGGGGCGATGATGACAGCGCTCTAGACAAGGGAATCGCGCTTGTGCACGCTGGCTCGTACAAAGACGCATTGGATTGTCTTGATGGTGTAAGGGACAGCGAGGCCATTGCTACATATTACAAGGCGTACTCCTGGTACCGCATGGGTGAGTATGAAAAAGCCGCCGATTTGTATGACGCGGCAGCTGGTTTTGGGGTGTTCGCGGACGCCCGGCAGATGCATGAAATGATGAAGGGCATGCATACGAGCACCCGGGATCGCATACGGCTGCCGCTTCTTGCGGCGGATGTGTCGGGGGGGTTCAGGGGCATGCCCGAGCTCCAGTACGCCGTGTACATGGCGCAACAGGAGGAGGGCGGGCGGCAGTATGACTTTGAATCCCTTGAGTTCGGGCCCTACTCCGCTGATCTGGAGAAGGACATACTGTCAAATACGAGGCTGTTCTCCATTGACGCAGGCGGCGTATTTGACGGACCGCGCGTCTGCTCGATCACTTCCCACGGAAAGGAACGTCTTTCAGAACTTGCCCGGTCAGCAGATTCCGACAGTGCCGGATCCCTCCTTGGAAAATACTCCCTGACTCCGCAGGCCGAGTTGGTTGATCTTGTATATGGGACGTTTACTACATGTCCTGACACCAAATCACTGATGGATAAGCTTGAAGGTGCCAAGAATATTGCCGAATCCGGCATTGCGGAGGGCATGCATCCGGCCTTTGAATACGTCAACCTTCATGCGGGCCACGCCAGCTCAATCCTAAGCGGAATAGATGGGTCTCGGGACACGGCCTGGAAAATGGCCACCATCAATATCTCCGGGATGATCGCCCATGTATGTGACCGTGTCATACAACATGCGGGGCCCCCGGTGGATCACGCCCGTCTGCGGACGGCGCTTGCGGATCTAGAGGAGTGCGGGGATCTGCTCTTTGACTATTGTGGCACACGCGGCATTGCGAAATATCCTAGGGTAAAGGCAGGCGTCGTCTAGTAAGATACGGCCTGCAGTATTGCTTGATGTTATGCGGTGATCCTCTACAATACATACTGTATGGATCGAACAAGGACATAGTGCCCAATAGAATAAATAGTGTTAATTTCAGGCCCAGACGATAAGGCATGGACGGCGAATACCTCGACCATTATTCTATCCTGGTATTGGAGACCAGCATTTGTTGCGATCATATGTTGAACCAGACGGTTGAATCCGGCTCGATCTACCTAGGCGATGAGAACGCCAAATCCGCAACAAAGACTATTGATCAACATCAACACATAAGAATACCACAAATGGTGCTTGATGAGTTAAAATTTGACTTTAAAGCCTCGGAAGATTATGAAAAAAATAAAGAATCCAGCACATATGCTGGTTCGTTTAGTAATGCTCTAAGGAAGAGGTTCATTAAACTCAAGCCAGCTATGCGAGATGGGCAATTGTTCTATGAAGCGTATCGTAATGGCAAAAATATGATGTCTAGATTATTGAATAATTCAAAAATCATAGATGCAGACAGTTATACGGTAAAAAAGACGGTTGAATTATATTTTGTGAGAATACCAATCTTTTACGTCCCGTATCTTCTTAGATGGAAAAAATCTAAGCGAAACTGCGTATATCCCCCGTCTGAGGGTGATTTAATTATACTGGCTACTGCCGCGAAACTTGCATGTGATCAACAGGATATGAACATACAAATAAAATTATTTAGCCGTGACCAAGATCATCGATCATTTGATTATCCAATTAAAAAAGAATTGAATGTGTTGATAATTCCCGGATATACGGGTGGAACGCCCCAAAAAAATTCAACGGATGACCCATTCGCCGGAATCTCCATAAGGTCTGATACTGAAACATATTACAAGAATGGTCATACGTGCATACGTAAAAAGAAGCATGATGTAAAAGAATTATCCAAGGATAAAAACCGTGACTTTGGTTATTCCATGGGAAATGGAGCCTAATCACACAGCTAGGCATCCCAATATGTTTATGTTTTGTCATGGGCATCTGCAAAGTATGCTTTCACTATGTGCGTATTCTAGAAAATATATTTTCACATGGTTCTTATTATATTTCAACCCAGTAATGCATATTGCCGTATAAGTCACATTCTATTCGTTTTTGTTGTAGGGTACGGCCTGGATTGCGTTGATCTTGCTCTTAACCGTATACTGAAATTTCGTCAAACCCCTCCCCCACGAACGGTGGCTCGAGGCTCTCCATGAACTCCCACATCACGTCCTCCGGCACCAGCTCCCGCCCGGTGCGCCTCCTGTTCCTCTTCATGGCGTGCCCATAGTTGATGAAAAATACTGCCCTTATCCGCGCCCCGTGCTTTTTCCCTAGCCGTATGTGCACCTCTCTCCTCTTTCTGGTCACGTTGGTGTCGTCGATCACCACATCCCTGCCCGCACGCAGGGCGTCCGATGCAAGCACGTACTCTGCGCGCTGCCCGCCGCTCAGGGACGGGTCCCGCGGCGACACCTCTGCCTCGTAGCGGTTTATCAGGAGGCGCCTCGCACGGGCGTCCTGTCGTATGACATCCAGGGAGACGAGGACGTGCCGGGGCAGCTCACCCCTCGCGTGGGTCGTCTTGCCGCTGCCGGGTATGCCGACCATCAGGACCATCTCCACGGGGGTCCCCCGCGCAATCCCCGTAAATAACGCTGTTCCCCCAAAAGCTATAAAGGATCAGCGGCGCCGGTCAGCCGCCA
>UYNY03000092.1 GCA_900620265.3 Nitrosopumilaceae archaeon
CGGATAATACCGGGGGGTTCTATGGGGAAGCCGGTGATCTATACACCATGTTCCAGTGTCTGATCCGTGACGCTCGCAGGCTTGCCGCTAGAGAGAAAACGGAGGGCAGCGATGTCTATAAATCGATGTGGACCCTTGTGTATAACCTGTATGCTCACTATATGGTAGTACGGTCGTTTTATCCATTGTGCAAGATACGCGGCAGGATCATAGGTGAATGCGGCATGACAGATCCAGACATACAAGAAACAATGATGGAGGGCGTGGATATGAGTACAAGGGCCTGGTTTGTGACGATGTGCGGGTTTGGTTTCGAGAAGATAATAGTCGAGATTGCCAAAAGGAACGACATAAAGCATGATCGTCTCAACATAAAGCCCAAGTTTAAGGGGGTCCTTGATAAATTCAAGCTGACGTCCGACGAAAGGCTGAATCTGGTAGACATATTTTACCACACACGGAACACGCTACACGACGGAGGAGTCGTCAGCAGCGATGAGACATTTAAGTATAGGGGCCGCAAGTTCGAATTCACGAGCAACGGGGTAATGCGGCACGCCGACTGGGGTTCGCTGATATTCCTCGCAGAGGAGATCATAAGAATGCTGGACGCCATCATCGAGTCTGAAACCGCATCAAATGAGGCCGCGCATGATCCCGTCTGACTTGTGCAAAACCGGTCCCCAGCGCGCCTTGAGCATGGCCGTATATATGTGTCGTTATTACAGAAATTTCGACTGGCTATGAGAACATAAAGCGGCTCTTGGACGAGATCCAGTGTCGGCCTGCATCGTCTCCACGGTAATACTGACAAGGCATATGGTTCACGACCAATCGTAAATTCCCGCGATAAGCCAGAACTGAACCTGCGGCCGTTGGTCTCACGGATCATGTTGATCAGCCATAAGATCCAAGATCAGTCACGTGGAAAGCACCAACGCCGGCATGTATGGCTAATGGTTCCATCTACTTGGAAAGCACGCCTGACAGGCGGCCCGGGCGCGGCCATCCCTGTGTGAGGTGTCCCATCTCCCACCCGTAGCGCCGCCCCTCTATGGGGCTCCCCCGGCCCTCCCAAAATGCGGCTCGGCCGCGATCATCCTCCTCAGCCTGCCAATGTCAAGGTCCGGCTCCCCCAGCGCGCCCATCATCCCCTCGTCCAGCTCGCGTCTGGCCGGGTCGGCGTCAAGCTCGTTGATCGGCCTCATCCTCCTCCTGCACATCCTGTCAAACAGCCGGTCCAGCTCGCCAAGCCGCCCCCGCCCCAGCCTTGAGACATCGAGCACCGGCAGGGATCGTATGCGCGTGTTGTTCATGTGCCCGCGCCCGTGCTGCTGCGTGCCGGACACGTGCCAGTACGACAGTATGCCCGGCGTCGAGTTGCAGAAGACCGCCAGCGCCTTTTCATACTTTTCATCCAGGATAAAGTTCATCCACCCCCTCCCCCCGACGGTCGCCTCCGCGGTGAACGCCGCCGTCAGCCTCTGCGACGTGAACCGGCACTGCTGGTTTATGTGAAGGCGGGTGGCGGTCGCCAGCACGTCGCGGACGAGCCCGTCCCCGGCCCCCTCCTTCCTCTCGAGCGACGCGTCGGGCCCCACCAGCATGCTCTGCTGGGTCCCTGCGTCGTTGTGCCACAGCGCCGGGACCGCGTCGGCCGTAAACGGGATCACCTCGAACGGGCCGCGCAGCCGCCCGTTCTCGATCCCGCCGACGATGTCCTTGCGCGCCCTGCCCACCCTCCCGAACGCCCCTAGCACCGACATCGGTATCCCGCACCTGCCGGACGCAAGGTCGTCTGCTGCCTGCAGGAGGCCCACGTTGGAGGCGCGGTTCAGCACCCACCTGCCGCCCCTTACCGGGCACGAGACGATCCTTCCCACCACCCTGCCGCCCAGCCGCAGGTGGGACGGCCCCATCCCGTCCTCGAGGCGGCGGGGGGACGCCCCGCGGATGATCCTTGCTATCTCGACGGCCTCTATCCGGCTGCCGGGCGCGTCATCTAGCAGCACCAGCCTGATCCTGGCCCCGTCCTCGTCCCCCCTTGGCACGTCCCGCTTTCTTGCCACCAGTATCACCTCGTTCATGCCCGTATCGGCCGAGAACGTAAGATCCTTGCCGCCCCTCCCGGCCGACGTGCCGGCCAGCACCAGCGTGATCCCGTCATAGTGCAGGTTCAGCAGCCTTCTTGCCTTGCCCCAGACGTGGCCTGACAGCAGGCCCCCCGGGAGCACCAAACCCATGACGCCGCCCGGCTTTAGCATCCTGTCCGATATGGCCAGAAAGTGCGACCCGAGGCCCGCAAGGCCGCTGGCGCACGTGCCCCTGAACAGCCGCCCCGAGAGGTCCCTCATGGCGGCCCTGTCGGCCTCGCAGATACCAAAGACGGCGAACGGCGACTGCGTCCCTGTCTCTTATACACATCTGACGCTGCCGACGAGCGATCTAGTGTAGATCTCGGTGGTCGCCGTATCATTAAAAAAAAAA
>UYNY03000093.1:0-15824 GCA_900620265.3 Nitrosopumilaceae archaeon
TTGCAGACTGGCTTGCCCTTGTACTTTGGGTTGCCCTCCTTTATCTTGAGCGAGGCGGCCGGCCCCTTGCAGATGCAGCACGTCGGCACGGGAGGGGCCCCGGGCGCCGGCAATAAAAACCGAACGGCATAAATACGGGCGGGGCCCCGCCTAGAGGCATGGCGATGCAGGAGGCGGGGCTGGACACGGTAAAGAGGGACATGTACATGCTGCTCCGGGCCACGGACTTTCAGAACAACACGGACGAGATTCCAAAGGCAGTGAGGATCCACGAGGCGTTCTACATCTTCAAGAACTTCAGGAGGGGGTACGAAGGGGACTTTGAGATAAAAAAGGACGGCTGCCACAGCCCGTCCCTTGAGCGTGCCCTGGAGGAGGCCGTCGAGTCCGGCGAGGTTATCCGGGACGAGTCTAAGGTCGATTCGTACTCGCTGACTGCAAAGGGGCTCGCGGCCGCCGAAGGACCGTGGAGGGCGGCAGAGCTGATGGAACGGGTATATGCAAGCGATGCAAAGGACAAGGTGATCGGCATAAGCGACAGGGAGCTCATAGCATACCTGTACGGCGATTTTCCAGAGACGTGGACTGATCCGGAGATGAAGGCCAAGGCCAGGGAGTGGGGATTTGATGCCGCGTGTACGATGTACGAAAAGGTAAAGATCACGATAAGCGAAGGGGCAAGGATGTCAGGGATGGCGTACGCGGACTTTATGTTTGCATACTGCGCCACGGGCAGGGCGATGTGAGCGGGGGCGCCGGAGGAAATCAGCGGAGAACTGGACTAAATTGAGAATCTTGATTGACGCCAATATTTGGATCTATCTCTATATTGTAGGCTTGGAATGGATTATAGAGGACATTGTCAAAGCAGGACACAAGATATGGATCACGAACTGCGTGCCGCGCGAGCTGATGGTCAAAATGCACGATAATGCGTATGCCGGGACGGATAGGATGATCCGGAACGGGACGGTCACCGTAGTGGACGTGCCCGGGCAGGATCCTGCAGGGCCGCCTCTCCATGAAAAAGCAGAAGATGAGTTGATCGCAGTAGCCACACAGAGCAGCACTGAATTGGACATGTACATGCTAATTACAAACGATGAACGTGCTATGAAACGTTGTGAAAGGGCCGGAGTAAGAGCTGTAGGGATACTGGAATTTTTTGAATGGTGCTACAGGCACGATATAATCTCACGTGATGATGCCATGGGAGGCTATGACGGCCTAGTTGACAGCGGCATGAAATTCAAGACGCCAAGGGCAGAGTTTATGCAGGATCCTGAAAACCGGACGGGATAAATAGGGACGGGGCATGCCCCGGGCATGGCGCAAAAAGTGGGCGCGACTGACGCGGCAAGGAGGGACATGTACATGCTGCTCCGGGCCACCGAGTACAACAGGGACACGGACCCGATCACCCCCACCGAGAGGATCCACGAGGCGTTCTACGTCTTCAAGCATGCCAAAATGGGGTACGAGGGCGACTTTGAGATAAAAAAGGACGGATGCCACAGCCCGTCCCTCGAGAGGGCCATAGAGGAGGCCGTCGGGTCCGGCGAGGTGGTCCGGGACGAGTTCAAGGCCGGCGCGTACTGGCTGACTCCAAGCGGGATCGAGGCGGCCGAGGGGCCGTGGAGGGCAGCAGGGCTGCTGGAAAGGACGTTTGCAAGCGACGCAAAGGACAAGATGACCGGGATAAGCGACAGGGAGCTCATAGCATACCTGTACGGCTATTTTCCAAAGGCGTGGACGGATCCCGGGATGAGGGCCAAGGCCGGGGAGTGGGGCTTTGACGCCGCGTGCACGATGTACGAGAGGGTAAAGATATCCATAACCGAGGGGGCAAGAATGTCAGGGATGGCGTACGCTGAATTCATGTGGGCGTACTCTGCGACCGGCAGGCCGCTGTGCACGGAGACAACGGACGACATCAACAGGGAACTGGGCAGGATCGACCGCGCCGGGTGAGGCCGGCGCGGGGCAATATCCCCCCTCAGCCCAGCCTCGTTATGTCGCGCGGGAAGAAGAGGTCGACCAGCCAGTCAAGGCCCACCCTGATGCGCTTTTCAAGCGTGGGCAGCGTCGACAGGTAGTACTGCTTCCAGACGAACCAGGCCGCAAAGCCGCGCAGCTTGACGCCGCCTAGCAGCGCGACCCCGTCCCGCCTGCCTATCTTGGCCATCGACCCCTTTGTCCTGTACCTGAACTCCCGCTGGCCGCCGGAGCCGCGCACGGCGGCCGCCACGTTGGCCGCGACCACCGCGGCCTGCCTTATCGCGTGCTGCGCCGTCGGCGGGTACGGATCCCCGGTCGCCGGATCGACGGAGTGGGCGCAGTCCCCGAGCGCATAGACGTCGTCCCTGCCCGCAAGGCGCATCGACTGGTCGACGACCAGCCTGCCGCCGCGCCCGTGCTCGGCGTCCATGCCCGCCACGACCTGGCCGGGCGCGCTCCCGCCGGCCCACACCAGCATGCCGCACGGGATCTCGGCCCCGTCATCAAGCCTCGCGACCGACCCCGAATATCCGGCAAGGCGCCTCCCCGTGACCACCTCGACGCCGGCCCGCTCAAGTGATCCCAGAGCATAGGCTCCAAGGGGCCCTATCTCGGGAAGCACCCCGTCCCCCGACGACACCAGCACGACCCGCGGCGCGTCCCGCCTGATGTTCCTGTAGAACCGGGTGACTGACTCGCGCACAAAGTCGTTCAGCTCGCCGGCAGTCTCGACCCCCGAGAACCCGCCGCCCACTATGACGAACGTGGCCATCCTGCGCTGCGCCGCCGGGTCCTCCTCCTGGTCTGCCGCCTCGAGCAGCGATATCGCCTTGTTCCTTATCCCGATCGCATCATCAAGCGACTTTATCGTGTGCGCGTTGCGCTCCACCTCGTCGTTGCCGAAAAAGTTCGTCCTGCTTCCGAGCGCCACCACCAGATAGTCGTACCCGAGGCTCGCGGGCACGCCGTCCGGGACGCGGCGCACAGAGACGGTCCTCGACCCCACGTCGACGCCGGTCACCTCGGCCTGGTAGAACCGCCCCCTCTTGCAAAAGTTGCGCAGCGGCGTCGCGATGTGGCGCGCCTCTATCGTCCCGGCGGCCATCTCGGGGAGCATCGGCGTGTGCAGGAAAAAGTTCGACTCGCTCACGATGCTGACCGAGACGCCGACGTCGTCATGCAGGGCGTCCTGCAGGCGGCACAGCACACCGACGCCGCCGTACCCGCCGCCGAGTATGACGATCCTCCGCCCGGGGTTCCCCGCCTCATGCACGTGCGAGACGTGCTCCTCGTAGACTGCCAGCCGCGAGAACTCGACGTCGCACCTGTGGCACCGGTAGTTGGTCCCCCAGCGCCGCGTGAGCAGCGAGGCGACGGCCCCGAGGACGGCGCCCCATACCGCGTGGGACACCAGCGACCGCAGCCAGAACGTCTCTGAGAGCGCCACGTTCTGGACAGGCAGGCCGCGTATCTCGGCTATTGCCGGCTGCACCCACGCGTACTGGGCCGGCAGCGTGAACGCGACCGTGACCACCACGCCGGCAAGCAGCCCGAACGCCACCCCGTTCTGCAGCCTCGATATCCCGAGCATCCGGGTCCTGTACAGTATCACCCCGACCACGATCCCGATTATCGTGGCCACCCCGAGGTGCACCATGACGCCGGCGGCATGGTGGTCGGAGCCGACGAGCCTTGCCGCGACGGTCCAGAACAGGTAAAAGTCGGGCCCGACGGGGGCCCCGCGGACGGTATTTGGCAGCAGGGTCGGCAGCATCATGGCGCCGGCCCCGAGGAGCGACCCGACCGTTATGAAAAAGACCTCGCGCCTGAGCGAAAAGTTGACCACGTGCGGGTCCATGCCGGGGGGCCCGCCGGCCTGCAATTAAGGTATTTTGCATAAACATTGGCAGATATTCCTGTTTTTCCTTAAATGAAACCGGCGTCTTCCATTGATGGGGCCCCCTCCAATCAGGATTTTGATACGTCGGGTGGCGGGATCGTGGCGGGATCGCGGCGGCCCGGCCCGCTAGAGCGCGTCTGCCACGGCCCTGGCAAACCCCTCCGTCGAGAGGTCCCCCCCGATGTCGCGGGTCCTCTTTCCCGACGCCACCGTCCCGCGGACGGCCCGCTCGAGGCGGTCCCCCGCGGCAGAGCACGCCGCATCGCCGCCCCTGCGCCCGAGCCACCTGCACATCATCGCGGCCGAGAGCAGGAACGAGGAGGGGTTGGCAGAGCCGGTCCCGGCAATGTCAAACGCGGCCCCGTGGACCGGCTCGAATATCGCAAACGAGTCGCCCTCGTTGGCCGCCGGGGCCATCCCCAGCCCGCCTGCCACCTGCGATGACTCGTCGGACAGTATGTCCCCGAACATGTTGGTCGTGACGATGACGTCAAAGTACTCGGGGCGGCGCACGAGGTTCATCGCGCACGCGTCGACGTACATCTCCTCAAACTCGACATCGTACCCGGCGGCGACGCGGGCGCACGCGGACGCGAACATGCCGTCAGATATGCGCATCACGTTTGACTTGTGGACGCACGTGACGCGCCGCCTGCCGCCCCTCTCGGCTGCGATCTCGCAGGCGCGCCGGGCAATCCTCTCAGAGGCGGCCTCCGTCACTATCCGCAGCGCGACGGCGGCCCCGCCGAGGTCAATCTCGGCCCCCGTGTAGAGGTCCTCCGTGTTCTCCCTTACTATCACGAGGTCGATGTCGTCCCGCAGGCCGCCGGCCCCCGGCTGCGAGCGGGCCGGGCGTATGTTGGCGTACAGGTCGAGGCGGCGCCGCAGCTCTACGATGACGTCGGCGGCCGACTCGCCGACCGGCGCCTTTAGGCACGCGTCCGACGACCTTATCGCCTCAAGGGACCCGGCGGGGAGCGCAGAGCCGGTCCTCTTCAGGGCCCCGTCCCCGGCGTCCACGTCCGTGATCTCGAGCCCGGCCCCCAGCCGGTCCAGCGCTATCCGGGCCGCGTCGGCAAGCTCGGGGCCGATGCCGTCCCCCCGGACCATCGATATATGGTACACGGGGAGGGCCCAGCCCTGCCTAGATTTTAGGATTTGTCCGCCATCGCCTTGCGGAGCATTATCCGGTTGAGCCCCTCGATCGCCGCCCGCACGCTTGTAGTGACGATGTCCTTGCCCGTTGCCCGGGCCGACACCTTGTTGCCCTGCGGGTCCTCGACCCGGATGGTCACCTCGCAGGGGGCCCCCGACCCCCCCGATATGGCGGCAAGCGCATAGTCCCGGATGTGGATCTCTGCAAGGTCGCCGGTTATCTTTTCGACGGCGTTGAGGGCCGCGTCGACGGGCCCGACCCCGTGGTCGGTACCGGCGTACTCCTTGCCGTCGATCTCGAGCTTTACGAACGCGTACGGCATCGTGCCCACCCCCGTCGACACGGAGAACCCCTCGAGGCTCACCATCTGCCGTATCCCAGAGTCGCCCATCACCTCGCCTGCCATCGCGAGCAGCTCCACGTCCGTTATCTTGGAGCCGGCATCGCCAAGCTCCTTTACCCTTGCCAGGATGGCCCTTGACTGTTCCTCGTCGGGCGCCACGCCGTACTCTGCGAGCATCGCGTTGATGCCGTGCAGCCCAGCGTGCTTGCCTGCCTGCATCCACCTCTTGCGCCCGACAAGCTCGGGGCTTATCGGCTCGTACGTGAGCGGGTTGCTCAGCACGCCGTGCGTGTGTATGCCCGACTCGTGGCCGAACGCGTTGCCGCCGACGATCGCCTTGTTGGGCTGCACCTGCACGCCCGCGATCCCAGATACGAGCCGCGAGGCGTCGTAGAGCCGCTCCGTCACTATGCCCGTCTCGTACTTTGTCCCGTGCTCGAGGCACTGGAGCGCCATCACGAGCTCCTCGAGCGACGCGTTGCCGGCCCGCTCGCCGATCCCGTTGATCGTGACGTGGGCGCACGACGCGCCGGCCCCGATGCCGGCGAGCGCGTTGCCGACCGCGAGCCCAAAGTCGTTGTGGCAGTGCACGCTGACCGGCAGCCCCGTGGCGCCTGCCGTCTCGGCGACGATCCCGGCCATGTAGGAGGGCGTCGAGTACCCGACGGTGTCGGGGATGTCAAGCCGGTCGGCGCCGGCGGCGGCGACGGCCCCGAAGACCTCGAGCAGGAACCCCCTGTCGGTCCTCGTGGCGTCCTCGGCGGAGAACTCGACGGCCATGCCGCGCGACTTTGCATACTCGACGGCGGAGACGGCCCGCTCCCTTGCCTCGTCCCGGGTCATGCGGAGCTTGTGCTCCAGGTGTATGTCAGAGGTGGCGATGAACGTGTGGACGTACCCGAGCCCCGCGTCGGCGGCCGCGTCAATGTCGGATTTGTTGGCCCTTGCCAGCCCGGCCACCTCGCACGAGAGGCCGTCGGAGGTTATCATCCGGACGGCCCTCATCTCGCCGTCAGAGACCATCGGGAACCCCGCCTCGACGGCATCCACCCCGAGCGCGTCAAGCTCCCTTGCTATCCTGAGCTTCTGGTCCGGCGAGAGCGAGACGCCCGGCGTCTGCTCGCCGTCGCGCAGCGTCGTGTCAAATATGCGGATCCTCATGACCCGCTCCTCTGGAGCGCCGCCACGCCGGTGCGCGCCACCTCGAGTATCCCGAACCTGCCGGCCAGCTCCTCAAAGGCCCGTATCTGGTCGGGGGTGGCCGTGAGCTCGACCATCATCGAGTCGCGGCGCACGTCGTGCACCTTTGCGCCGTACGCGCCGGCAAGCTTGTTGACCTCCATGCTGTCCTCGGCGTCCCCGAGCCGGATCTTGAAGATGCACAGCTCCCGGTAGACGGTCTTGTGCTCGTCAAGCTGCCTCACCTCGACGGTATCTATCATCTTGTCAAGCTGCTTTACTATCTGGGCCACCTGCCTCTCGTCGCCCACCGTGGTGATGGTCATCCTCGAGTACTCGGGGTTCTCCGTCACGCCGACCGAGATGCTCTCGATGTTAAAGTTGCGCGAGCGGAACAGGTGCGTCACCTTGAAGAGGATCCCCGGCTTGTTCTCTGCCAGGATGGACAGGATCGACCACTTTGCGGTCATGAGGGCAGGATCATCTCCTTTAGCGGCGTGCCGGGGGCCACGAACGGCAGCACGTCCTCCTCGGGGTCTATCGGCACGTCGATGACGGCGGCCACCTCCGAGGAGAGCGCCTCCTTTATGGCGCGTTCCAGCTCGTCCATCGACTGGGCCCGCAGCCCGAGCGCCCCGTAGGACTCTGCCAGCTTTACATAGTCGGGGCACCTGCCCTGGTCCACCCCCACCATCCTCCGGTCGTAGAACGTCCTCTGCCACTGGGCCACCATCCCCAGCGAATAGTTGTTCATTATAAGTACGATCACCGGTATGTCCTCGAGCACGGCGGTCGCAAGCGAGTTCTCAGTCATGTTAAAGCTGCCGTCCCCGGCAATGTCCACCACGGGCACGCCGGGCCTTGCCACCTTTGCCCCGATGGCGGCGGGGAACCCCCACCCCATCGTGCCAAGCCCCGTCGAGCTGAAGAACGTGCCCGGCTGGATGACGTCGTAAAAGAGCGAGGCCCACATCTGGTGCTGGCCCACCTCGGTCGTGACGACAGAGTCGGCGGGCAGCAGCTGGCGCAGCTTGCGGAGTATCTTTGCGGCGCCCATCTCGCCGGGGTGCGTCTTTAGGTTCTCCTTCCAGTACGACTTTGTCTCCTTTGCGTGCTCGAGCCAGGGCGTCCTGCGCTCGCCGACGTCGGTCCCCGAGAGCAGCCGCACCATTATCCGGAGCGAGGCGCGGACGTCCCCCACCACGGCTATCTGCGTGGTCTGGTTCTTGCCGATCTCGGCCGGATCCACGTCCATGTGGATTATCTTCAGGCGCCTCTCAAACTCCTCGAACGTGCCGACCGACCTGTCGGAGAACCTGGTGCCGATTGCCAGCACGCAGTCGGCCTCCGCCATCATCTTGTTTGCCTCGGCGTGACCGTGCATCCCGATGGGCCCGAGCGAGAGCGGGTGGTTCTCCGGGAACGAGCCCTTGCCCTTGAAGGTCGTCACGACCGGCAGCATGAGCGCCTCGGCGACGGCCTGGAGCTCCGCAAAAGCCGACGATATGATGGCGCCCCCGCCGGCAAGTATTATCGGCCTCTGCGCGTGCAGCAGCGTCGAGATTGCGCGCTCTACTGCAGCCACGTCAGGATCAGACCACGGGTGGTACCCGCGTATGCTGAACTCGTCCGGGAACTCCATATCCGCCTCGTCCTGCTGCACGTCCTTTGGTATGTCTATCAGGACCGGCCCCGGGCGCCCAGTCTCCGCGATATAGAAGCCCTTTCTGACCGACCCGGGCACCTCGGAGGGCGTGCGCGGCTGGAACGCGTACTTTACCACCGGGTTTGCCATCCCGATGATGTCGCTCTCCTGGAAGGCGTCCCTCCCTATCATGGCGACGGGCACCTGGCCTGTGACTGCAACCATCGGGGCAGAGTCGGCCTGCGCCGTCGCGATCCCCGTCAGTATGTTCGTGGCGCCAGGGCCCGACGTCGCAAAGCAGACGCCGGGCTTGCGGCTGACCCTGCCGAACCCGTCGGCCATGTGGGCTGCCGACTGCTCGTGCCGGACCAGGATGTGCCGTATGTCGCACCTTGAGAACTCGTCGTACATGGGCAGGTTCGCGCCCCCCGGGAGCCCGAAGACCTGCCGGACGCCCTCCTTCTCCATCGCCGCCATCAGGGCCCTCGCCCCGGTCATCGCCATCGCGGCGGGAGGGCCGGATCCCATAATTTTAATGATATAGGGTTCAAAGGGCTTTATAACAACCCGGGCCGCCCGTGGCCGTGGAGGACGAGGTGATGGGGGTGGTCAGGGCCTACTTTGAGGCCGGGGTCACAAAGGACGCCCGGGCCCTCCGGGAGATACACCTTGACGACCCCCGGTTCTCAAGCTTTGGGGACCTGCCCCCCTACGGGCTCAAGGACTACGAGTCGGCGATGCTGCTAGAGGAGCTCCGCTTTGCGAGCATCTCTGACTATTCGTACAGGATAAGGGATCCAAAGGTGGCAGTCTTTGGGGGGACCGCCGTGGCCGCGTTCGGCCTGCTGCAGAGCGGGATGCTGGTCGACAACAAGGCGTTCACCGGCAGGCAGGTCAGCATGGAGGGGAGGGCCACGTTCGTGCTGGCAATGTCAGGCGGGTGGAAGATAGTCCACAAGCACATATCGTCGGCGCAGCACTAGGGGGCGCCCGGCGGGGGCGTCTTTGGGGGCTGGGCGGGCTGCTGGGCGGGCTGCTGGGTGGGCTGCTGGGCCGGCTGCGGGGGCGGCCGCTGCGGCGGCTGCTGGGCCGGCTGCGCTGCCTGCGCCGGCCTTGGCGCCTGTCTCTTGCCCCTCGGGCCCTCCTCGACCAGCTTTTTGTACAGCCCGTACGCCCGCTCCGCGTCAGAGTTGCCGTGCACTATCGAGCGGACGGCGCGTATCATCGGGACGGGGTGGTCGGACTGCCAGATGTTGCGCCCCATGTCGACCCCGACGGCGCCAAGCCGGACGGAGTTGTACGTGAGCTCTAGCGCCTCGCGCTCTGGTATCTTCTTGCCGCCTGCCACGATGATGGGCACGGGGCACGACGATACGACCCTCTCGAACCCCTCGCAATAGTACGTCTTTACGACGTTGGCGCCCTGCTCGGCGGCCATCCTGCACGCAAGGGAGAGGTACCTTGCGTCGCGCCCCATCTCCTTGCCGACGGCCGTCACGGCGAGCACCGGCATGCCGTACCGCTGCGCCTCGTCGACCAGGTGCCCGAGCGACGCGACGGTCTTGTGCTCGTACTTTGAGCCGACAAACACGGACATCGCGACGGCAGAGGCGTTAAGGCGCAGCGCCTCCTCCATCGAGACCGTGATCCTCTCCCGCGAGAGGTCGGCCCCTATCACGCTCGGGCCCCCCGAGACGCGGAGCACCATCGGCGTGGACGTCGAGGGCGGCACGCAGGCCCGCTGCACGCCCCTCGTGAGCATCAGCGAGTCGCAGTACTTTAGCAGCGGGGCGATCGCCCTGTCAGGCTCCTCGAGCTTTTCGGTCGGCCCCAAAAAGTACCCGTGGTCGACTGCCAGCATGAGGGCCCGCCCGTCCTGCGGGTTTATTATCCGGGCCAGCCTGTTCCTCATACCCCAGTCCATGGCGGGCCCGCCGCCGGATCACCTTTAAGCCTTTCCGGTGATCACGATCTTGACGGCGCTGCCTCCGCCCCGGGCGTGCTCGAACGCCTCGGCAGAGTCGGCCAGGCCGTACCTGTGCGTGACCAGCCCCGCCACGTCCATGGCCGAGGACTCGATGAGGGCGAGCGCCTCCCTCGTGTCGCGGTCGGACGCCGCATAGCTCGTATGCAGCGTGGCCTCGCGCGAGTAGACGGCCCCCATGTCGGCGCTTATCCGGGCTCCCGGCTGCGGCACCCCGAACATCATGACGTGCCCGCCCTCGCGCACAGAGTCGGCCGCGTCAGAGAGGGCGCCCATGCTGCCGGCCGCCACCACCGCCACGTCGGCGCCGCCGCCCGCAAGCTCCCGCACGAGCCCCACGCGCCCCGGATCAGAGGCGTCCACCACGGCGGCGCCGATCTCCTCGGCGCGCCCCAGCCGGAACCTGTTGGTGTCGGCGCAGACCACCCGTGAGAACCCCCTCGAGAGCGCTATCATGGCGTGCATCAGCCCCGTCGCGCCGGCGCCAAATATTGCGGCGGTGTCGCCCTCCCGCGCGGGCATCCTCGACCAGGCGCGCAGGCAGCAGGCCAGCGGCTCTATCAGCGCCGCCTCCTCGAACGTGGTCGAGTCTGCAAGGCGCAGCACGCCGCCGCGCGAGACGTTCCACTCCGGGACGGAGTACACCTCGGCAAGGCCGCACGGGTCGAGGTTTGACTCCGAGTACCT
This sequence comes from Nitrosopumilaceae archaeon, assembly GCA_900620265.3. Lineage (GTDB taxonomy): Archaea > Thermoproteota > Nitrososphaeria > Nitrososphaerales > Nitrosopumilaceae > Nitrosopumilus. The sequence continues at coordinate 10,893 of UYNY03000093.1, forward strand.
CGGGCAGAGCGTCTCGTGCCCCCTGCTGCAGAGGCGGCAGTCGTAGCAGGGCACGTGGTGGTGCGTAAAGACGCGGTCCCCGACCTCAAAGCCGCGCGTGCCGGGGCCGACGGCCTCCACGGTGCCGGCAGGCTCGTGCCCGAGCCTCATGGACGGCCTGCCGTACCTGCCAAAGACCTTCTCGACGTCAGAGCCGCAGATCCCGCAGGCGGCCATCCGGACCAGCAGGCCGCCCGGCTCCACCTCGGGCTCGTCATGCTCGCGCACGAGGACGCCTCCGTCCCCCGCGGAGGCGGCAAGCAACGTATCAGACCCCCAGTATCCGCTTTAGCATGGCCCTATAGTCGACGTCCTTCTTCTCGCCGCCGGCCGACGGGAGGGCAAAGACGAGCGCCGAGCTTGACGCGCGCAGGTCGGTGAGGCGGTCCCCTATCGGGCCGGTCACGTCGTCGCTGACCAGTATTATCCCCACGTCCGGATCCGCGGTGAGGCGGGTGATCTCCTCAAGGGCGCCCTCCGGGGTCTCTGAGATCACGCCGGGGACGCCCGCAAGCTGGAAGCTTGCCACGAACGACTTTGCCCCGACGGTGAATATCTTCACTGGGGGCGGGCGGCCCGAGTTTGTAATTTAAACCCTAGCTGGAAAGGTTGATTTAGCGGGCCGTCCGGGCCCGGACCCATGGAGATCGACCAGGAGAGGCCGGTATACCTCTTCCTGCACGGCAGGGAGGACCTGCGGCAGGGTGCCCTCGCGGCGCTCACGTCCGCCGGCTTTGACGCGTCGGTGATCACCGACGCCCGCCCGGACAGGGTCGGCAAGGTCGGCGACTATATGGCGATGCTCTGGATGCCGCCGACCCCAGACAAGATAAAGATCCAGCAGATCACGGGGATTGAGGAGGTAGAGCCGGAGGGGATGGCCGGCCTCTGGAGGGGCGTCGCAAAGGACGACGTCGGCGAGATACCGCTCAGCTAAAGCCGGCCCCGAACTTGCCGGCGTTTCCCAGTATGTCGCCAGGCTCTGACTCTTTCATCTTTATGTAGAGGAGCGCCTCTAGGACCAGCTCGCGCGGGTCCCCCGCCCCTGCGTCCGCCATCGCCTCGTAGGGGGCCAGCCTCGCGGCGTCCTGCTCGTCCCCGCCGATCCCGTCCCGGATCATGGCGGCCGCTATCCTCTCCACCTCGGCGTCCCTCGGTTCCATCGCCATCCCCCGGGATCACCCGTGATAAAACCCTAGAGGTCCTCCACGACCCCCGAGACGAACGGCACGAACTCGTCGTCTGCAAACTCGAACCTCTCCTCCCCGCCGCGCCTCCTCGCGGCCCTGACCAGATCCAGGTGGTAGCAGGACCCCGCAAAGTAGAACGCCGGGCACGAGCAGTAGCCTGCGTCCGGATCCACCCAGTGCTCGCCGCCCCTCCCGACGACCGTCCAGACGAACCTGCCGCTCGGCCAGAACGCGTGTGCCTTTACGCCCGCCTCGGGTTCCGTGCCGCCCACAAGGGTTTAATCGGGCCGCCCCGGTATAACAGTGATGCAGCCGGCACGGATGGTACCGGGCGAGGCCGCGCTGCTGCTCGAGGGCGGGCGCAGGCTGCTTGTGGCCTCGGATCTCCACATCGGGCTCGAGGGGCCGTCGGCGCCCGCCGGCGTGCGCGTCCGGGGCGCCGGCGCCCGGCTGCCCCGGCTGGCAGCCAGGCTCGGGGCCGACGCCGTCGTCCTGCTCGGCGACACAAAGTCATCCGTGTCTGGGATCAGCCGCGCCGAGTGGGACCAGGTGCCGGCGTTCCTCGGGGATCTTGCCCGCGTCTGCGAGGTCGTCATAGTGCCGGGCAACCACGACGCCGGGATAGAGCGGCTGGCGCCCGGCGGCGTCACCGTGACGGCCGCGGCTGGACTCGAGGAGGACGGGACGCTCATGACCCACGGCCACGCGCTGCCGCCGCCGAGCTTTGCAGGGGCGGACAGGATAGTGATGGGGCACGCGCACCCCTCGTACTCGGGCGGCGGGTCGGTGATGGACGGGCAGCGCGTCTGGGTATCGGTCATCGCCGACAGGGGCAGCATATTCCCCGGCAGGACCGGCGACGTCGAGGTGGTGATGGTGCCGGCGTTCGGCGGCCACATGGGCGGCGCCCCCGGCGTGCAGAGGCGCGGGGCGCCAAGGTCCCCGATAGCGCGGCGCATGGAGGTAAGAAGGGCGCGCATCGTGGCGCTTGACGGATCCGTCATCGGGGACGAGTCGGACCTAGGGAGCGTCCTCTGAGAGGTAGGGGAGCAGGGGGTCGCGCGTGGTCGAGTTGCCGCGCAGCCACTGGAGCGTCCTGACGAACGACTCTGCAAGCTCGACGGTCGTGAGGACGGGCACCCCGAGCTCGAGCGCCTTGCGGCGTATCTGGTACTCGTCATCGAGCATGCCGACGTACTTTTCGAGCGTCGAGGTGGCAGGTATGTTGATGATAAAGTCTATCTTGCGCCCGTACAGCAGGTCCGCGATGTTGGGCTTGCGGCCCGGCTCTGATATCTTGTGGACGATGCGGGCGCCCCCGCCGATCGACTCGGCCGTGTGCTCCGTTGCCAGTATCTCAAAGCCCAGCGAGCGGAGGGCCGCTATCGAGGGGGCCAGCTTCTCCCTGTTGGACTCGCCGCCGACCGTCACGAGGGCCGTCCCGCCCCGCGGCATGCTGTACCCGACGGCTGCAAGCCCCTTTGCGAGCGCGTCGTAAAAGCTCCCCCCAAAGCAGGCCGCCTCGCCGGTCGACTGCATCTCGACCCCGAGGGCGATGTCGGCCCCGTCAAGCTGCATGAAGGAGAACTGGGGCACCTTTATCCCGAACGTGCCGGTGCCGCGCCACCTTGACTCGGGGATCGCCGGCAGGTCGCGCCCGAGGACGGCCCGGGCGGCCAGCGATATGAGGTTGGTCCTTGCCAGCTTTGAGACGAACGGCATGGAGCGCGAGGCCCGTATGTTCAGCTCGATGACGTAGACGCGCGAGTCGTGCACCAGGAACTGGAGGTTGAAGGGCCCGCGCACGTTGAAGGTGAGCGCGATGCGGCGGGCATAGTCGGTGATCGTGTCGACGGTCCGGTTGTCAAGGCGCCACGGCGGTATGCACATCATCGCGTCGCCCGAGTGGACGCCTGCGCTGTCGATGTGCTCGACGACGGCCCCTATCGAGACCTCCCTCCCGTTGCAGACGCCGTCCACGTCGACCTCGAGCGAGTCGAGCATGAACTTTGATATGACGACGGGGCGGTCCGGCGACACCTCGGCGGCACCCCGCACGTACCCGTGGAGCTCGCCCTCGGACCAGACGACCTTCATCGCGGCGCCGGACAGCACGTACGAGGGGCGGACGATGACGGGGTACCCCACGCGCCGCGCAAAGGCGCGCGCGCCGGCCATGTCGGTGAACGCCTGCCACGGGGGCTGGGGTATGTGCAGCTTGTCAAGCTCGGCGCTGAACTTTGAGCGGTCCTCGGCCCGGTCCACGTCGGCCGCCGACGTCCCGAGTATCCGGAGGCCGGCGGCCGCCAGCCCGGGCGCCAGGTTGTTGGCAGTCTGCCCGCCGACGCAGGTGACGATCCCGCGGGAGCCCTCGAACCCCGCGATGTCAAGTATCCGCTCCTCGGTGAGCTCCTCAAAGTAGAGCCGCGATGGCACGTCATAGTCGGTCGAGACGGTCTCGGGGTTGCAGTTTACCACCGTGACGGGCCCCTCGCCGTTCTCCTGGAGCCCCCAGACCATGTTCACCGTCCCCCAGTCGAACTCGACGCTGCTGCCGATCCGGTAGGGGCCGGCCCCGAGCACCGCGACGCCGCCTGCCGGCTCCACGTCGTGCGAGCTGCCCCCGTAGGTGACGTACAGGTAGTTGGTGGCCGCCGGCCACTCGGCTGCCAGCGTGTCTATCTGCTTTACGCACGGGGTCACCCCGAGCCGCTCCCTCTCGGAGCGGGCCTCGGCGGGGGAGATCCCGCGGGCCCTTGCTATCTGGGCGTCGGAGAACCCCGCCCTCTTTGCCTCGCGCATGGGGCCCTCGCCTGCCTCGCCGAGGCGCCCGGCGCGCCGCACTATCCGGGCTATCTTTTCTATGAACCACGGGTCGATGGCAGACAGCCTGTGTATCCGCCCGGTCTCAAAGCCGGCCGCCACGGCGGCCGCCACGTGGTACAGTATCCCGTCGTCGGGGTTGGCAAGCTTGTCCTCGAGCTCCTCCTCGGAGAGTCCCTTGCGCCCGCCCCTGTTGAGGACCAGGCCGTCGTTGCCGGTGCCGAGCATCCTGATCGCCTTTTGCAGCGACTCCTCGAACGTGCGGCCTACTGCCATCACCTCGCCGACGGACTTCATCGCCGGCCCGAGGCGCCTGTTTGCAAGCTCGAACTTTGCAAAGTCCCACCGCGGGTGCTTGCAGACGATATAGTCAAGCGAGGGCTCAAAGCAGGCAGTCGTGCTCTTTGTTATACGGTTTGCAAGCTCTGGCAGGCCGTACCCGAGGCCGATCTTGGCCGACATGTACGCAAGCGGGTACCCCGTCGCCTTGCTGGCAAGGGCCGACGACCTTGAGAGGCGCGGGTTTATCTCGATGGCCGCATACCTGTCGGACTCCGAGTCGAGCGCGTACTGGATGTTGCACTCGCCGACGATCCCCACGTGCGAGGTTGCCTTTAGCGCCGCCGAGCGCAGCATGTGGTACTCGGAGTTGTCGATGGTCTGCGAGGGGGCCACCACGATGTTGTCCCCCGTGTGGACCTTCATCGACAGCACGTTCTCCATGTTGCAGACGACGACGCTGTTGCCGGGACCGTCCCTCATCACCTCGTACTCGATCTGCTTCCAGCCGCCCACGTACTCCTCGACGAGCACCTGCCCCACCATGCTGGCCTTGACGCCGCGCCCCACTATCTCGTGCAGCTCTATCTCGTTGTGGGCC
>UYNY03000093.1:15834-45346 GCA_900620265.3 Nitrosopumilaceae archaeon
GACCGTCCCTCATCACCTCGTACTCGATCTGCTTCCAGCCGCCCACGTACTCCTCGACGAGCACCTGCCCCACCATGCTGGCCTTGACGCCGCGCCCCACTATCTCGTGCAGCTCTATCTCGTTGTGGGCCACCCCGCCGCCGCGCCCGCCGAGCGTGTAGGCGACGCGGACGATCACCGGGTACCCGAGCTCGGCGGCAGCCTCCCTGGCCCCGGCAAAGTCAGTCACGGTGCGGCTCCGGAGGACCGGCACGCCTGCCTCCCCCATCGAGTCCTTGAAGAGCTGCCGGTCCTCGGTGCTCTTTATGCCAGGTATCTGGGTCCCGAGCACCCGCACCCCGTACCTGGAGAGGGCCCCCGACTCGTCGAGCCCGACCCCGCAGTTGAGTGCGGTCTGCCCCCCGTAGGCGAGCATTATCCCGTCGGGGCGCTCCTTCTCGACGACCGACTCTACATACGCCGGCGTCACGGGGAGCAGGTAGACGCGGTCGGCAAACCGCGTGTCCGTCTGGATGGTCGCTATGTTCGGATTGATAAGGACGCTCTTGAGGCCGTCCTCCCGGATGGCCTTGAGGCACTGGCTGCCGGAGTAGTCGAATTGGCGGCGGCCCGAAGGCCGCTCTCGCCGGCTTCCCCGATCTTTATCGCCCCGCTTCCGAGCACTAGTATCTTTCCGAGCGACTCACTTCTTGGCAGCTTGCACCTCCCCCGCGAGCCGCGCCAGCTCGTCAAAGACGAACCGGCAGTCGTACGGCCCCGGCGCCGCCTCGGGGTGGAACTGGACCGCGATGCACCTTGCGGTCCTGTGCCGTATCCCCTCGACGGTCCCGTCGTCGGCGTTCCTGAACCAGGGCCTGAACTCCGAGCCCTCAAGCGACTCGGGGACGATCCCGTACCCGTGGTTCTGGCTCGTCACGTAGACCTGCCCCGTGCCAAGGTCCACGCACGGCTTGTTCTGCCCGCGGTGCCCGTACTTTAGCTTGTACGTGCTGGCCCCGCCGGCGAGCCCCAGGATCTGGGCGCCGAGGCAGATGCCGAGCGTCGGCACGTCCTCACTTATGAGGCGCGCCGCCGCCTCGGCCGTCTCGGGGCACCCCTCGGGGTCCCCCGGCCCGCTGCTGAGCACGACGGCCTTTGGCGAGTGGGACATTATCTCCTCGTAGGTCGAGTCCCACGGGACGAGGACGGCCCTGTACCCGAGCCTGCGCACGTTGCGCAGTATCGCGTTCTTCGTCCCCGTGTCGACCACCACGATGCACTCGCCCCCCGTGCCGAACTGGCGCGGCTCGGGCGTCGAGACCCCCCGCATAAAGCGCTCAGAGCCGTACCTCGGGGCCGACGCCAGGCCGCGCCGCACGGCGTCGGCGTCCACCTCGCCGTCAGAGACGGCGAGCGCGGCCATCATGACGCCGCCCTCGCGGAGCCTCTTTGCAAGGGCGCGCGTGTCGACGCCCGAGATGCCGGGGATCCCCTCCTCGTTCATCCACTCGTCGAGCGTCATGGCAAGGTTCCAGTGGCTCGCCGTGTGGGAGAGCTCGTGGACCACGAGGCCGCGGGCCTGTATCCGGGACGACTCGAGGTGGACGGGGATCCCGTCATCGTCGGCCTCCGAGGTGTCAGGCACCCCGTAGTTGCCGACCAGCGGGTACGTCAGGGTGAGCAGCTGCCCCCCGTAGGAGGGGTCGGTGAGCGCCTCGACATAGCCGACCATCCCGGTGTTAAAGACGAGCTCGCCGTACGCGGTGCAGGACCTGCCGAACCCCTCGCCGGATATCTCGGTGCCGTCATCGAGGATCAGCCTTGCGTGCTTTTTGGCGTGGCTTGATCTCCGCGTGGCTATTTTGACCCTCAGCGGCTCGCCGGCCGAATGAATTTAAAGTTTTACAGGGGGGCGGCCCCGGCGGCGAGGGAGGGCCCGGGGCGGGCGCGATCAGGGGCCGGGACGCGACAAAAGTATAAAATAATCCGGCAGGGGCAGCATGGCCGTGGCCGGCGATCCAAGGGGCCCCGAGCCCAGCCCCCGCCTGCTGTGCATAATGCAGGATCTGGAGATAAAGGGCAGGGCCCGCATACAAAAGTACGGGTTCAGGATACACCACTACTATCCGGAGACGAGGGAGCTTGGCTTCTACGAGGACTGGAAGATTGACCATGCCGGGCCATACAGCGATGATCTGGCAGACGATCTGGACGGGGCCATACGTGGCGGGTACGTGAGGGAGTTTGAGGACGCGTACAGCGGGACGGGGTTGAAGAGGTACAGCATCACCGGCGAGGGGCGCGTCTCGTATGACAGGATAAAGAGGAACGAGACCGTGAGAAAGATACGCCGGTTCCTAGAGCAAATGGAGGGCCAGTCGCTGATGGCGATCCTGAGGCAGATAAACAGGGAGTATCTAGTGCATGCAGGATCCAGTCAGATCAGGAAAGCCTGAGACGGGGGGGCCGTTGGAGGCATCTTATCGTATTGCCCGCATGGGCGGCATCCCAAGTCATGTGACGCAGTGGAGCGCGTTGACGGCCGCACGGATGGGATAAAGGAGGCGACAGGATGCACGAGGACCGGATCCGCGTGTGCCAGCGGCTTGCAGACTGCGGGCAAGAACGACCCGCCGGGCGCCGGCGGGACGCCTGCACCTAGAGGGCCTTGAACTCGCTGCTCCACTTGTGGTACGCCTTTATCATCTCGGCCGACACGCTCGGCTTCCTGACTGCCATCACCTCCTCAAAGTCCTCAAACGAGGTCACCCTCGGCTGCATCGGGGTCTCGCCCTCGACCGGCTCGTGGTACTCGGGCGAGTTGAGCAGCTCCTCGACGGACCTCATCGCGGCAGCCTGGCAGATGTCCCGGATGTCGCTGGCGCTGTACCCGTCAAACCGCTTTGCCAGGTCCGCCGGCCTCACGCCGGGGTCCATCTTGAGGTCGTGCGTATATAGCTCGAACAGGTTCTGGCGCGCCTCCTTTGTGGGCAGCGAGACGTAGATCCTCTTCTGGAACCGGCGCAGGAACGCCCAGTCGAGGCTCCAGGGCTTGTTGGTCGCCCCGATGACGTACATCATGACGTCCTTGCCCTTGCCGGCCACGCCGTCCATCTCGGTGAGGAACTGGTTCTTTGTGCGCACCTCGCCGCCCACCTCGCTGTTGCGGGACCCGAGCAGCGAGTCGACCTCGTCCACGAAGAGTATGACCGGCTTGCCCTCCTTCTCGACATGCTGCCTTGCCATGGCAAAGAGCTTTGAGACGTTCTTCTCGGCCTCGCCGAGCCACTTGCTCATCATCGACGAGGCGTCCACGTTGATAAAGTAGCCGTCCATCTCGTTGGCAGTCGCGGCCGCGAGCATCGTCTTGCCGGTGCCCGGCGGCCCGTACAGCAGCATCCCCCTCGGCCACCCGAGCGGGAAGAGGTCCGGCCTCTTTGTCGGGTATACTATCGACTGGCGCAGGGCCTTCTTTGCGTCATCAAGCCCTATCACCTCCTCCCAGGTGACGTTTGGCTTTTCACGCATCACCAGGCTCTCAAAGTCGTTCTCGCCCTCCTGCCTCTTTACCGAGGCGCGCTGCTCTGACTCTGGGGCGTTCGGATCGATCGCCGGATCCACGCCGTGCGCCTGCTGGAGGGCCTCGATGCGCCTCGAGTACGTGTCGCACCTCTCCTTGTAGATGGGGTTGACCCTCCCGTTGGGGTTGAGCCTCATTATCCTTGCCAGCAGGTCGATGGCCTCCTGGTACTTTGTGATGGCCATCCCGCGGGCCCCCTGCGAGTCGAACTTTATGGCCTCGGTCGCGGCCACGCTGGCCCCCTTTTCGAGTTCCTGCGTAGCTAGGCTCATCCGGCATCCGTCCCCCCGCGGGTTGGTATGGGCAAGGGTCAGATGTGGCGCCCCAGTTGGTTAAATTATCTCCACCACGACTGCCCGGCGGGCGCGGCGCACGCGAGGCCGGAGGCCCGCCGCATTATCCGCTCGGCCTCGCGCCCGGACCTCCCAAAGTCGAGGCGGGCCCTGGTTATCGAGGCCGAGTCAAAGACGACGCTCCCGAGGCAGGCTGACGCCTCCGAGAGGGCCCTGCTGCAGCCGGGCATGACAGAGTGCAGGCGTGCGCTGGCGGTCCGGGCCGCCTGCACGGGGGCCGGGAGCTCCGAGACGATGCCGTCGACGCCCGTCACGCGCCCTGCCGCCCCCCGCACCACGAGGGCAGTCTCCAGGGCGGCAGATACTGCCCCCCGCTCGGCGTCGGGCCCCGGCACGGAGGAGGCCGAGCGCAGCGATCCGACCACGGAGTCAAGCAGGACGCCCGAGTACCGGAGCCTGGGGGCCATCGATACCGCGCCGCACGCCTCGTTCATGGCAGGTATCCCGCGGGGCCTATTTTAGGGGCCCGTCGCCGCCGGCCCCGTAACCGCGGGTACGCGGCCTGCCGGCACTCCCGCCGCATTATTTGAGCTGCCGGGCAACGGAATTTGGCCCGCCATCTTACCTAACCTGCGCACCACCATCCCCCGAGGATGGACGGCGGCGCGGCGGCCGGGCTCGAGGAGTTCGGCCTGAGCAGGTACGAGGCGCAGGCGTACGTGGCGCTCGTCACCCGCGGGACAGTCCCGGCGGGCGAGCTTGCCTACCATGCCGGCGTGCCGCGCACAAAGATCTACCCGACCCTCCAAAAGCTGGAGGGCAAGGGGCTGGCGGTCATATCAAGGGGCAGGCCGGTGACATGCACGGCAGTCTCGCCCGGCGAGGCGTTCGAGGGGGCCATACAGGAGCAGATAGAGAGGGTCAACATGATGAACGGGCTGGTATCCGACCTCAAGAGGGCCGGCGAGCAGACGAGGGCCCGCGGGTCGGCCGAGAGGAGGTACATCGAGACCGGCGCCGAGGGGGCGGCATCGGCGCTCCGCGCCATGATAGACGGGGCGGCCAGGACGGCCCGGATGGCCGCCGGCCAGGCCGGACTTGGGATGCTGGCAGGGTGCGCAGAGCAGGTGCGCGCGGCCGTCCGGCGCGGCGTCGACGTGAGGGTGATGGTGCCGTACGCGCAGGTGGGATCCGCCGCGTGCCGGGCCCTGCAGGACGGCGCCGAGGTGAGGGCGGCCGATATAACGCGGGACAGGTTCGTCTTTGACGGGTCCGAGGTGCTGGTCGGCGTCGACGGCGGGGGGGCCGTATTTTCGTCCGCCGGCATGCTTGCCGCCTCGGAGGAGGCGGCCTTTTCGGCGGCCTGGAGGGGGGCCGTCAGGGCGGGGCCGCTTGCCGACATGACAAGGGCAGAGGCGCAGGACGCGTGCAGGATGATAAGGGCCCTTGAGGACTCGGGGGCCGCCAGGCTGGCAGATCCGGCGGGCAGCGGCGGCATGCTGCGCCTTGTCGAGGAGGCGGGCGTCCGCATCGGGTCGCGGCCCATCGAGGAGCAGGTCTGGATGGTCGATGCCGTCATGCAGGCCGCCTGCTCTGGGCGCGCCGTGCTGGACGCCGGATCAAGGGGGATAACAGTCGAGTCGAGGATGAACGGCGGGCACTCGCTGCCGTGGGCCATGCTGCTGAGGGAGTGCGTCGAGGCGCGCGGGTCAGAGGCCAGGGTCGCCCACAGGAGGGCCGGCAGGGGCGAGAGGACCCACATCAGGATTGGCAAGGGCTAAAGGGGGGATCCCCCTGCCGCGCGCCTGATGCAGGACGTCTCGGCGGGGCTGTCTGGGATCGGGCTTGAGCTGCCCGCGCCGCCGGCGGCCGCCGGCGCCTACGAGCCGGTCTCGGAGGCAGGCGGCCTGCTGCTGGTATCAGGACAGGTGCCCGTCCGGGACGGCGCCCTGGCGCACGCGGGCCGGGTGGACGACTCGCGCATGGACGAGGCCCTAGAGTCGGCAAGGCTCTGCGCCCTCAACGTGCTGGCGCAGCTCGGGGCGGCCACGCCGGGCCGGCGCGTAAAGATATCAAGGATCACGGTCTATGTATCGTCGGACCCCTCGTTCACGAGGCAGCACGAGGTGGCCAACGCCGCCTCGGAGGTCGTCCGGGCGGCGCTCGGCGGGGACGGGCGCCACTCGCGCGCGGCAATCGGCGTGGCCGCCCTCCCGCTGGGCGCCATGACGGAGGTGGAGGCGGTGGCACATGGATAGGCACATACTTCTCGAGACGTACAGGAGGGACGGCAGGGCCGTGCGCACGCCCGTCTGGTTCGTGCCGAGGGGCGGCGACATGTACGTGATAACCCGGGACATGACGGGCAAGGCAAAGCGCCTCCGGCACTCCAAGAGGGCGCGGTTCGCGCCCTGCTCGTTCCGCGGCACCCAGAGGGGCGAGTGGACCAGGTGCACGGCGACGCTCGAGCCGGGTATGACAGGCCAGGTGATGTCGTGGAGGAACCAGAGGTACGGCATGTTCTCCAGGCTGGCGGCCGTCGCCAGCCGGGGCAGGGGGGAGATCATCGCCGTCAGGCTGGTACCCGAGTCCTGAGGCGCCAGAGCGAGGCGCCGGCCATCCCGAGCGCCACTGCCATCGCGCCGTATGCAAGCGGCACGCTGTACTCGATGAGCGCCGCCGAGGCGCCCGCCCCCAGCAGCCCCGGCAGCAGCGAGAGCGCGTAGAGCCACCAGCCGCAGCAGCCGAGCGGCACCAGCGAGAAGAACGAGAAGAACGAGGCGGCGGCCGCCCCGCCCGTGTTGCCGCCGGCGCCGAGCCTCGTGGAGCAGCCGGCGGCCCTTGCCCTTGATGACGAGTAGAACTGGATCCCGACGGCCGCGCCCGTCCCCGCCATCAGGGGCCAGTTGGCGCCGAGCGCCGCCGCCGCCGCATCCAGCGGCCCGAGCGCCGGCGTCGTGGCTATCACGATCCCAAGGTAGGCGGCCGCCGTGGCGCAGGCGGCGGCGGCCCCCCGCGAGGCCGGCCCCACGCTAGGCGCCCCCGTACAGCTGCGTGCCGGGGTAAAAGGCGGCCCACTCGAACCAGAACCCCGGATGCAGCGGCAGGCGCACTAGGCGCTCGCCCTCGAGCTCCCCCGAGACGGCAAGCCCGCCATAGTCCCACGTGCTGCCCGTCTGCAGGTCGCGCAGCACCGCGCCATCAAGCTCAAAGTCAAGCGCCTCGCCGCCCACCGTCCGCTCAAACCCCCGCGAGTTGTGCTCGTAGGCGGATACTAGCAGCACCGGCGTCCCGCCGACGACGTCGTTGACGGGGCCCGCCTCGATGTCCGACTGCCTGTACGCCTTTTGCTGCCCGGCAAGCAGCAGCCCCATTACGACCTCCTTGGGGCCGAGCCGGTCGTCCTCGTTCGAGACCGGAAAGAGTATCCGCCCGTCCGTGTAATAGCTGCCGTACGGGTCGGCCCCGTACGCGCGCACGTGCCCCGTATCCTCGGTGAGCAGGCGCGTCCCAGGGTAAAGCTCCCTCCAGTCGCCCCACCGCGCCAGGTCGAACGGGACGGGCTCGAGCCGCTCGCCGGTCAGCTCGCCCCGGACCGCCTCCCCGAGCGCCTGGCTCCAGTACGAGCCGGTGGGGCGGTCGTACATCAGCAGGTTGCTGTTGTAGAGCTTGCCGGACGTTCCAAACTCGGCGGCCTCGCCGCCGATCCTCCGGTCAAAGACCTGGCTCGTATAGCAGAGCGGGCAGTACGTGACTGCCACCGGGACGCCGCCCACGACATCGTTTACGATCTCGTGCCAGACCAGGATGGAGAGCGGGTAGGCGCGCGCGTCGCCGCCTATCTCAAGGCCGATGACTATCTCGCCGTCGGGCAGGGAGGCGCCGGCCCCGTCCCCAAAGACGGGCGAGTCGATGGAGGGGATCCCGTCGGGAGGGGGGCCGCCGTCCCGGATCTGGTCCAGCGGGATGCTGTGCCTCACCCCGCCTGCCGGATCAGGGGCGACGTCAAGGACGGGCGATGCCATGTATATGACGGCCGCGACGGCCAGTATGGCCCCGGCGCCGGCGATCAGGGTAGGCCTCACGGGGCAGGCGCCGGCCCGACGGTATTAAAAAATTGCCCGGATTTGCCCTCAGCCTATCCGGCGGTTCAGCTCGCGTATGAAGCGGGCCATCTTGGGCTTTGGCACGAGGGCCCCGCACGCCCGGTTGTGGCCGCCGCCGGACCCGCCGAGCTCCGTGGAGAGGGCGTTTACAATCCTGCCAAGGTGCACCTTGCAGTCCTGCGACCCCCGGACGGAGACGGCGTACGTGCCATAGTCGACCCGCTCCCTGTAGGCGACCCCGACGTCCTTGCCGGAGAGCCCCATCACAAAGTTGACCGCGCCGCCGGCGCCCACGTCGGCCACCTCCATGTGGGCAAGGTTCCTCATGGTCTTGAACCCGGCCTTTACCTTTGCTATCATCTCCGAGAGCCTCGCGACCTGCCCCTGGGCGAACTCGAAGGAGCCGGGCATCTGGTGGGGGAACTTTGAGGCGGCAAGGTCGTGCGCCATCCCGACCAGGTACTCGGGCTCCTTTTGGTGGCCGTTGATGTTGTAGGTGAGCACGGTGGCGCTTATCAGGGCGAACTGCCTGTCGTACATGCGGAGCAGGCGGGACCCGAGCGGGCGGTCCTCCATGTAGTCGGTCACGGCGGCGCACGCGGCCACGAACGTGGCGTGGTCGTCAAGCTTCTTCCGGAGCAGGTGGTACGCCAGGACCGAGGCGCACTCGGACGTGTCGTGCACGACCTTTACGCGCATGCCGCGGAGGCGCTCAAGGACGGCCGGGTCCACGTCGTGGTGGTCGATGTACGTGACGCCGACGCGCCGCCTCCTCAGCGAGGCGAGCAGCTCGAGGAACTCGTCCTGCGTCTTTCTGCTCAGCCCCAGGTCGCAGATGTACAGCGAGCCGAGCCGGGCGTCGGCGGCCGCCCCGCGGATCGCCTCTAGCTGCCCCGGATAATCGACCAGGGCGACGTCTGCCCCGGTGGCCTGGCGCACTAGCGCCGCGGCGCTGATGCCGTCGGCGTCCTCCTTGTGTGATATGCAGAGGATCCTTGACCTGGCGGCGCCGGCGGGCTTTCTGGCGGGCCTCTTGGCGGCGGGCGCCCTTGCGGGGCCCCTTGCCGGCTTTTTGGCAGCAGTCTTCCTGGCGGGGCCCTTGGGGGCGGGCGCCCTTGCGGGGCCGCCGGCGGGCCTCCTTGGCTTTTTGGCAACAGTCTTCTTGGCGGGCCTCTTGGGGGCCGCCCTCCCGCCTGCCGGCGCACTAGCGGCCGGTTTTGGGCGCTTTGCTGACAACGGGCCGCCGGGGCCGGCGCCCCTCATTTAAAGAGTGAGCCGCCTGACGGCCAGGGCCGGATCCACGTACGTCTCGTAGAGGGACTGCCCCTCCAGCTGCGTCCGCCTGTCTGCGTCTTGGACGCGGCGCAGGTCGTCGCCGGACGCCCCGAGCACCAGGTCGTCAAGCTCCTGCAGCCGCCTCCTCTCCTCGGCGTTCATGGTGGGGCATCCGGCGTGCGGGTTTATCGGGGAGGGGTTGCCGCGTTAGACAAGCGGGTTAAAAAACCGGGCGCAAAACCAATAATAGAGATCCCGCCGCACGCCCGCCGTGGAGACCAAGAACACGGGGCTGCGCGGGGTCGAGATAGCGGACACCCGGATATCGAACATCGACGGGGAGAACGGGAGGCTCATCTACCGCGGGTACGACATCATGGACCTCGTGAGGAACTCGAGCTTTGAGGAGACGGCCTACCTGCTGCTGTACGACGACCTGCCCAACAAGGCCCAGATGCGCCGGTTCTCCTCAAAGATGGCCGACGCCCGCTTCATCCCAAAGCAGATGCAGAAGAACATGGGCAACTGGAGGAGGGACGCGGACCCCATGGACATGCTCCAGGCGTTCGTGGCTGCACTGGCCGGCTATTACGACGAGGAGTTCTCCAACAAGGAGGCAAGCTATGACAGGGCGATAAACCTGGTCGCAAAGGTGCCCACCATCGTGGCAAGCTGGCAGCGGATAAGGAACGGCAGGCCCCCCGTCGACCCGGACCCCTCGCTGGGCCACGCGGCCAACTTTCTAAAGATGATGTCCGGCGAGGAGCCGGAGAGGGAGACCGAGCGGATATTCGACACGTGCCTCATACTGCACGCGGACCACTCGTTCAACGCCTCGACGTTCACTGCAAGGCAGGTGGCCTCGACGAGGGCGCACATGTACTCGGCGTCGAGCGCGGCCATAGGCGCGCTGAGCGGCGAGCTGCACGGCGGGGCCAACATGGAGGTGATGAAGATGCTGCTCGAGATAGGGGACCAGGACGTCGGGGAGTGGGTGCGCGCGAGGATATCGGCCGGCGAGAGGGTCATGGGGATGGGGCACGCCGTCTACAGGACGTACGACCCGCGCGCGCGCGTCCTCAAGGAGATGTCCGAAAAGCTGGCCGCAAAGACCGGCGACCCGTGGTATGCAAGGACGCGCGGTGTCGAGGAGGCGACCATGGCCGAGATGAGGTCGCAGAAGGGGCGCGACATCTACCCGAACGTGGACCTGTACAGCGCGTCGATATACTACATGCTGGGGATCCCGATGGACCTTAACACGCCGATATTCGCGATATCGCGCGTGGCGGGGTGGGCGGCGCACGTCATCGAGGAAAAGTTCGCAGAGGCGGCGCCAAAGCCGGCGCTCTACAGGCCGAAGGCGTCCTACGTGGGCAAGTACTGCGGCCCGGAGGGCTGCGAGTACAAGGAGCTTGACCTGAGGGGCTAGTTGCGGGTGCGGAACCAGTCCCGGGCCATTGTACCGGTGTCGCGCCGGTAGAGCACCTCGAAGACCATGTCGTAGAACGAGATCCCCCTCCGCCTCGCCTGCGAGTCCAGCCAGCGGATCCCGTCGGCCAGCTCCGGGTCGTGCTCTGAAAAGCCGACCAGCTCGTCGACCAGCTGCTCAAACAGCCTCGCCATGCCCTGCCTCTTGCGGGGGTTGATCATAAGGGATGGATTGAAACTATATAGACAACAGGCCCGTTTTTGGTTGACAAGGGGCCCCCCGGCGTGCTTAGGTTTATTTAAGATGGGCCGGGCCCGGGCGGCAACATGACAAGCATGGACAGGGCCGCGATCGCGTTCTCTATCGCGATCACGGCAGTAGGGGTCGGCATCGCGTTCAGCGGGGCCGCCCTGCCAGAGGCCCAGGTATCCAGCGTGCCAAGCAGCCCGGCCCCCTCACAGGGGTACACGGACGAGCCTGCGGGCGCCATGATGGATGAACCGTCGGGCGCCATGATGGACGAGCCGGCAGGTGATGCCATGATGGACGACTCGATGGGCGCCATGATGGACGAGCCGGCAGGTGATGCCATGATGGACGACTCGATGGGCGCCATGATGGACGAGCCGGCAGGTGATGCCATGATGGACGACGCCCCGGCGGGCCCGGTCACCCACACGGTGACCATGCCGGCCGGCACCAGCGTGGCAGGCTGCGAGGAGACGGACGAGTGCTTTTTGCCCTCCCAGATCACCATCGCGGCTGGCGACACCGTGACGTGGGACAACGCGGACACCGCGGCCCACACGGTGACGGCAGGCTCGATATCGGAGGGGCCGACAGGCGCCTTTGACAGCGGGCTGTTCCTGGCGGGGTCCCAGTACTCTGTCACCCTCGAGGATCCGGGGACGTACGAGTACTTTTGCCTCGTCCACCCGTGGATGGCAGGCAGCATAACAGTGAACTAGGGCGGGCATCCGCCGCCTTTTTTATTTCAGCGAGGCCCGCCTTACCGCCCTGTTGTACTTGAGGCCGAACCTGTGCGCCTCGTCGCGCGCGCGCCGCAGTATGTCAAGCGGCGCCCCGCGCGGGACGCGCACCGGGTCCCTGATCTCCGGGGCGAACACCTCCTCGCGCTCCTTTGCAAGCGAGACGCAGTGGAGGGTGGCGCCGGCGCCCTTGATGGCCCCGACCGCGGCGCCAAGCTGCCCCTTTCCGCCGTCCACCACCACCAGGTCCGGCATCCTCGATCCCTCGCGCAGGAGGCGCCTGTACCTGCGCCCGACCACCTCTGCCATCATCGCATAGTCGTCCCTCCCGCGCACGCCCCTGACGCGGAACCGGCGGTACCCGGGGCCGTCCGGCTCGCCGTCCACCAGCCTCGACATCGCGCCCACCGCAAAGTCCGCCCCGTGGTTTGATATGTCAAAGCACTCGATGACCCGCGGGGGCCCGGGGAGCCCGAGCGCCGAGCCGAGCCTGGCAAGGGCCGGATCCCCGCCCTCGGCCTGCACCAGCCCCACGCTCCTCATCAGCATCGCCATCAGCTCCCTCCGCCGCCCCCTCGCGGGCACGGATATCCGGGTCCGGCGGCCGGCGATCCCCGACAGGACCGACTCGAGCAGCGCCGCGTCGCCCGGCTCCTCGCTGGTGAGCACCAGCCGCGGGACAGGGTGGCTCGAATAGTACTGGGAGAGGAACGATGAGAGCGTGTTGTCGGCCACAACCTCAAAGGAGAACCGCCCGCTGTCACGTATCACCCCCTGGACGACCCGGAAGCTCATCACGGTGGCCACGCCGCCCCTGCGCCCGATCCCAAAGTACTCCTCGTCAGAGCCTGCCACCTTCTCGACCTTCTGCCCCGACCGCAGGCTGCCGAGCCTGGCAAGCGTGTCGCGGATCTCAAGGGCCCGCTCGAACTGCCTCGCCCCCGCCGCGCGCCTCATCTCCTCCTCCATGCTGGCCGCGAACCGCCCCGCGCCGGCGCCCCCGCGCAGGACGCCGCGGAGCGCCGAGACGTTGCCGGCGTACCTGTCGCGCGCCTCCTGGAACTCGCACGGGCCCTCGCAGTTGCCGATGTGGTACTCGAGGCAGACCTTCTTTGGCAGCGTCCTGCAGACGCGCATCTGGAACGCCTTGCGGAGCGCCCCGACGGTGAGCAGCTTGGAGCTGCCGTGCGTGAACGGCCCGAACGTCTCGCCCCTCCCGAGGAACCCGCCGCCCCGGGTGCGCCTTGCCACTAGCAGCCGCGGGTACTTTTCGTCGGTTATGCGCAGGTACGTGTACCTCTGCTGGTCCTTTAGCTCGATGTTGTACCGGGGGCGGTGCCTCTTTATCATGTTGGACTCGAGCAGGAACGCCTCGCCCTCCGTGTCAGTCAGTATGTACTCTATCGAGGCGACGGACTCGACGAGCCTCTGCGTCTTTGCGTCCTGGGCGCCGGCAAAGTACGACCTCACGCGGTTCCGGAGGTTCTTTGCCTTGCCGACGTATATTATCGAGCCCCCCTGATCCCGCATCATGTAGACGCCGGGCGAGGACGGGGCGCCCCCGGGGTCAGGCCCCGCCGTCAAGCAGCCCCCCAAGGTACCTGCCCGTCAGGCTGTCCGGCGAGGCGGCCACCTGCTCCGGGGTGCCGGCCGCCACGACCGACCCCCCGTCCTCGCCGCCCCCCGGCCCGAGGTCTATTATCCAGTCGGCGTTCCGTATGACGTCCATGTTGTGCTCGATGACCAGGACCGTATTGCCCCGCCGCACCAGCCTGTTGAGCACGTCAAGCAGCCTCTTTACGTCGGCAAAGTGGAGCCCGGTGGTCGGCTCGTCAAGCGTGTAGAGCGTCCGGGTCGTGCCGGACTTTGAGAGCTCGGTCGCAAGCTTTACGCGCTGCGCCTCGCCGCCGGAGAGGGTGGTGGAGGACTGCCCCAGCCTGATGTACCCGAGCCCCACGTCGTCCATCGTCTGGAGCTTGCGCCGTATGGCCGGCACGTTCTTGAAGAACTCGAGCGCCTCCTTTGCCGTCATGTCCAGCACGTCGGCGATGTTCTTGCCGCGGTACCTGACCTCGAGCGTCTCGGAGTCGTACCTCTTGCCGCCGCACTCGTCGCACGTCACGTACACGTCGGAGAGGAACTGCATCTCTATCCTCTTTACTCCGTCCCCGTCGCACGCAAAGCACCTGCCCTCCTCGACGTTGAATGAGAACCGGCCCGGCGCGTACCCGCGCTCCCGGGCGTCCTGCGTCGACGCGTACAGGTCGCGGATCGGCGTAAAGACCCCGATGTAGGTGGCCGGGTTGGACCTCGGCGTCCTGCCGATGGGCGACTGGTCTATGGATATGACCTTGTCTATCCTGCGCACGCCGTCAATCGACCTGTGCTTGCCGGGCCGCTCCGTCGAGTCGTAGAACCGGGCCCGCAGCGCGCGCAGCAGCACGTCGTTTACCAGCGTGGACTTGCCGGATCCGGACACCCCGGTGACTGCGACCAGCACCCGGAGCGGGATCTCCACGTCTATCCCGCGCAGGTTGTTCGCAGCTGCCCCCCTCACCACGATCCTGCCGTCCCCGCGCCTCGTCTCCTCGCCAAGGTCCATCAGCGAGCGGTCCCGAAGATAGGGCCCCGTCACCGACTTTGCCCCGCCGAGCAGCCTGCCGACCGTCCCCTCAAAGACGACCCTGCCGCCGTCCACGCCGGCCCCCGGCCCGAGATCGATGACCCAGTCGGCGCGCCGTATGACCTCCTCGTCGTGCTCGACCACTATGACGGTGTTCCCAAGGTCGCGCAGCCTCGCCAGGGTCCGTATCAGGCGGTCGTTGTCCCGCTGGTGGAGCCCGATGGTCGGCTCGTCAAGCACGTAGAGCACCCCCGTCAGGTTGGATCCTATCTGGCTTGCCAGCCGTATCCGCTGCGACTCGCCGCCCGAGAGGGTCGCGCTGCCCCTGTCAAGCGTAAGATACCCGAGCCCGACGTCCTCGAGGAACCCGAGGCGCGCCACGATCTCGCGCAGTATGTCCCGGGCTATCAGCCTGTCGCCGCCCTCCAGCTTGAGATCCGAGAAGAACCCGAGGCACCGCGTGACGGGCATCATGCAGACCTCCATTATGCCGGAGCCGCCCACGGTGACTGCCAGCGGCTCCGGGCGCAGGCGCCTGCCGCCGCACGCGCTGCACGCCACGTCCCGCATGAACTGGCGCAGCCGCTCCCTCTTTGACTCGGACTCTGTGTCAAGGAACGCCCGCTGCAGGTTCCCGAGCACCCCCTCGAACGAGCCCTTGCGCCTCCAGGACGACCCGCCGGACGACCTGTACTTGAAGTCTATCTCCTTCTCGGTCCCGCGCAGCACGACCTCGAGGTGCTCTGGCGCGATATCCTGGATCGGCGTCGAGAGGTCAAAGCCGAACTTGTGGCCGACGGCCGCAAGCGACTGCTTTCTGAGCGAGGCGAACCGGCCGTTCCACGGGACGATGGCCCCCTCCAGTATCGAGAGCGACTTGTCGGGGATCACGAGGTCGGGGTCAAACTCGAGCTTTACCCCGAGCCCGTTGCACGAGCCGCACATTCCGAGCGGCGAGTTGAACGAAAAGTTGCGCGGCTCGAGCTCCCCCACCCCGAGCCCGCAGTGCGTGCACGCGTTCTTTTGCGAGAACTCCTCCTCCTTCTTCCCGCCGGCGACCAGCACCGAGCCGCCGGACGCCTTGATGGCCGACTGGACGGCCTCAAAGAGGCGCGGCCGCTCGTCCCTTGACGCCTCGAGCCTGTCGACGACCAGCTCGACGTCGTGCCACTTTTGCTTTTCAAGGCGCGGCGGGCGGGCCGAGAGCTTTGATATTTTGCCGTCTATGCGCACCCTCGAATAGCCGTCCTTTTTTGCCGCGTCGATCGCCCTTTCGTGCGTCCCCTTCTTCCTCCGGATGACGGGCGCCAGCACCGTGACGGTCCCCGAGAACCCGGCGAGCACCGCGTCGCATATGGCGTCCGCCGACCTCGTGGATATGGTGCGCCCGCACCCGGGGCAGTGCGGCGTGCCCACCCTGGCAAAGAGCAGCCTCATGTAGTCGTATATCTCGGTGGTGGTGCCGACCGTCGAGCGCGGGTTCTTGCTGGTCGTCTTCTGCTGGATGGATATGGCCGGCGAGAGCCCCTCTATCGAGTCGACGTCCGGCTTGTCCATCACGTCGAGGAACTGCCGCGCATATGCCGAGAGCGACTCGACGTACCTGCGCTGCCCCTCGGCGTATATGGTGTCAAAGGCCAGCGTCGACTTTCCTGATCCGGAGAGCCCGCTGACCACGACCAGCCTGTACTTTGGCATGTCCACGTCGATGTCCCGCAGGTTGTGGTGCCTGGCGCCGCGTATACGCAGCATCTCGGGCCCCCTGCTACCTGTCATCCTTTGCCGCCGCCTCCAGCTCCAGCCTTTTTATCCTATCCCTGCACTCGATGGCCGCCTCAAAGTCAAGGTCGGCAGAGTGCTTTTCCATCTCGGCCTCGAGGGCCGCAAGCTCGCCTGCAAGGTCGTGCCTTGACATGGACTTTGCATCATCTATCTCGGCCCCCTGCTCGGGGACGGCCTTTGCGATGGTCCTCGGCCTTATGCCGTGCCTGCGGTTGTAGGCCTGCTGCTTTTTGCGGCGGCGCCCCGTCTCCCCGATCGCGGCGGCCATCGAGCGCGTCACGGTATCGGCGTACATGATGACGGCCCCGTTGGCGTTACGGGCCGCCCTGCCGCACGTCTGGATGAGGCTCGTAAAGTTGCGCAGGAACCCCTCCTTGTCGGCGTCAAGGACGGCCACCAGCGAGACCTCGGGGATGTCAAGCCCCTCCCGGAGCAGGTTTATCCCCACCAGCACGTCAAACTCGCCGAGGCGCAGCCGGCGTATGAGCTCCGTCCTCTGCAGCCCCTCTATCTCGGCGTGGAGGTACCTGACGCGCACCTCCTGCCTCGAGAGGTACTCTGCCAGGTCCTCGGCCATCCTCTTTGTAAGCGTGGTGACAAGCACGCGCTCCGAGGCGGCCGCCCTCTTCCTTATCTCGGATACGAGGTCGTCCATCTGGTTCCCGGTGGGCCGCACCTCGATGACTGGGTCAAGCAGCCCCGTCGGGCGCACAAGCTGCTCTGCCACGCGCGAGGAGGCGCCCCGCTCGTACTCTGCGGGGGTCGCGGAGACGAACACCACGTTGGTCAGGTACTCCTCGAACTCGTCGAACTTTAGCGGGCGGTTGTCATACGCGCTCGGCAGCCGGAACCCGTGGTCGATGAGCTCCTTCTTCCGCGACCTGTCCCCCTTGTACATGGCGTGAAGCTGCGGCAGCGTCACGTGCGACTCGTCGATTACCAGCAGGTAGTCCTCCCCGAAGAAGTCCATGAGGCATGATGCCTTCTGCCCCGGCTCTCTGCCGTCAAAGTGGCGCGAATAGTTCTCTATCCCCGAGCAGTACCCGAGCTCCTCTATCATCTCAAGGTCGTAGGTGGTCCGGGTCCGCAGCCGCTGCGACTCGAGCTCGCCAAGCTCGGAGAGCCTCTCCTCCAGCTCGCCCCGTATCGACCGGACAGCCCGCTCGCGGACGTCCTTTGCCACGAGGTAGTGCTTGGCGGGGAAGATCCGCACCGTGCCCGGCCTTGACTTCTCCCGCATCGAGACGTGGTCGAGCACCGCTATCGAGTCTATCTCGTCGCCGAACATCGATATCCGGACCACGTCCTCCGAGTAGGCGGGCACCACGTCGATGGTCTCGCCGCGCACGCGGAAGTTGCCCGGGGCCACCGTCGTGCTGTTCCTCTCGTACCTGGCCTCGACCAGGGACCGCAGCAGGTCCGAGCGCCGCGTCCTTGAGCCGGCCTTTATCGTGATGGCAAGCTCGTCCCAGTCGCGCGGGTTGCCCAGCGAGTAGATGCACGAGACGGTCGCCACCACGATCGTCGGCTCGCCGGAGAGGAGCATCGCGGTCGCCTCTAGGCGCATCTTCTCTATCTTCTCGTTGACCTGGGTGTCCTTCTCGATGTACGTGTCAGTCTGCGGCAGGTAGCTCTCCGGCTGGTAATAGTCGTAATAGGAGACAAAGTACCCCACGTTGTTCTCGGGGAAGAACTGGCGCAGCTCCGAGTAGAGCTGGGCGGCCAGCGTCTTGTTGTGCGATATGACAAGGGTGTTCTTGCCGGCCCTGGCTATGACGTTTGCCACCGTGAACGTCTTGCCGCTCCCGGTGACGCCGAGCAGCGTCTGGACCGCCCCCTTTTTTGCGCCGGCCGCCAGCCCCGCTATGGCGCGCGGCTGGTCCCCGGTGGGCGCGTACCCGGAGTGCAGCTTGAACGACCTTGCCAACCCGGCGCGCCCGCCGCCGCATCAGGATTTAAAGGAATCCGGCCAGAGAGACGGGTCGCGGGCCCGCCTCGCCTCCCCGCCGGAGACCTCGTACCCCATGATCCGCAGCGTGGCTGCCGACGTGGCAGATCCCCTACCCAGTATCTGCCGGGCCAGCTCGTCCCGCCGCCCCGGATCAAGGTGCTGCCCTATCTTGTACTTGCCCTCGACCATCCGGGGGGCCATCCTGATGACGGCGACGGCCCCGAGGACGGCGTCCCCCGCCGCCACGGGCCGGTACCTGCCCTCCGGCTGGTACTTTGCCATCAGGGCGTTGAGGGCCAGCACCTTTTCGGCCCGGTCGGAGACCAGCGAGGCCTCGCCCTTGGCGACGACGCTTGCATACAGCGTGTCTGCCTGCGAGGCGTCCTCGGGGTCCTCAAAGTACGAGGGGAGGAACTCGAGCTCCTCGTCGGCCTCGAACCCGGCCCGGGGGTCCCTTGCCATGTTGTCAAGCTTTTCGCCCCGGACGTGCGAGTGCATGTAGATCGAGCCCCCCGAGCACGCAAAGTTCATCGGGATCACCTGCGGGAACCCCTCCCCGTCGACGGTCGCTATGCGGCCCGTGCGGCGCCCCTCGAGGAACCGCCACGCGTCCCCCGGCGGCATGCGCAGTACCCCGCCGAGCCTCATCCCGCGGCCCGCTCGCGCAGGGCCGGCATGACGTGGCTTGCGAACTTGTCTATGGAGCCAAAGTAGTTGCTGCCCCAGAACCGTATCACAAAGTGGTTCACCCCGGCGTCCATGAACCGCTCAAAGGTCGGTATCACGTCGTCGGGCGTCCCGACGGCCGTCGACGAGCGCGCCACCCCCTCGGGTATCTTCGTGGCCGCCTCGCGCATCTTTACTATCCACTCCTTGTTTGACATCGAGTACTCTGTAAAGTACTTTCTAAAGTCAAACCCCTCTATCTCCTTGAGCCCGTGGACGCGCAGTATCTCGGGCTTGAAGAGGCTCACCTTTACGGCCTCCTTCATCCGGGCCCACGACTCCTCGGCGTCGTCCGAAAAGTAGACGTCGATGTCAAGCGCGTACTCAAAGTCGTCGCGCTCCTGCTGCGGGCGGCCCGCCTTGTCCATCGCGGCCCGTATCTGCCCCGCGTGGTCCTCAAAGAGCTCCGGCGTGTACCCGATGGGCAGCCACCCGTCGCCGAGCTTGCCGGTGAGCGCAAGCGTCCTCTTGCCGCCGGACGCCATGTACGTGGGCGGGCGGGGGCGCCTGACGGGGGGCGCCTGGAGGCACGCCTTTTCGAGCTTGTAGTACTTGCCCTCATAGTCGACCGTCTCGTCCGGCGACGACCCGTAGAGCGCGTGTATCACCTCGATCTGCTCCTCCCACTTTGAGACGGGCTTTTCAAACGGGATGCAGAACTCCTTTAGGTTCTGCGCCTCGCCGGCCCCGATCCCCAGTATGGCCCGCCCCTTTGATATCCGGTCAAGCGTGATGGCGGCAAGGGCGATGTTCGAGGGGTGCCTCCGGATGGCGTCCGTCACGCAGGTGCCCACCTCGACGTTGCTTGTCACCGCCGCGATGGCCGAGAGCATCACCCAGGGATCCAGCACCACGGCGTGCTTCCACTGGGGCACGTTGGTGTGGTCCATGTAGAATATCGAGTCATAGCCGGTCTTGTCGGCCAGCATGCAGGCCGTCAGTATCTGGTCCTCCGTGTACCCGGCCCGGGCCACGTTGAGGCCGTTCTGTATGCCGAACTTTATGCGGGCCAACCTAGGCGGACGCCCCCGGCGCTGAATAAAAGAGTTTCAAAGGTCCCCGGCCTTTATCGCCTCTAGGCACCCCACCACGTCCTCCTTTGAGACCGGGATCGGGTTGGGGTCAAGGTGCCCCCGGTCGGTCATCACCACGTCGGCCGCCTCCGAGACGTCCGCCTTGAGGTCCAGCCGGTCAAAGCCCAGCTTCTCCATGGCCTCCTTGAACCGGTCGTAGAACTGGGACTTGTTGTGCCTGTGGGCGACGGTCGTGCACGATGAGAGCGAGTACCCGTGCGGGACGCCCTCGTTGGAGAAGACGTACGAGAGGGCGTGCCCGAGGGTGGTCGAGCAGTTGCCGAACCCCATCCCGGAGAGCATCGAGCCGTACGGGTACTGGTCGGGCCTCCCCTCCATGATCGCATCATACAGTATGTCAAAGGCCTGCCTGCAGAGGGTCCTCGTCAGGTCGTTGCCAAGCTTGCTGTCGTACCCCTCGGTCGCCTGGGCGCACGCGTCGCAGACGGAGTTCTTGACGACCTGCTCTGGCGTGCCGTCAAGAAAGTAAGAGTCGACGACCGCCATGTCTGCCAGGAAGCGGTCCTCGCGCAGGAGCTTTTTCTTGCCGTCGAACTTTAGCACGCAGTAGGTGGTCATCTCGGCCCCGGTCCCGAAGGTGGTCGGGATGAGTATCTTCTCCTTCTTCATCTCGGGCGCCGCGTACTTTACGACGTCCATCGAGCTGCCGCCGCCGAGCCCTATCAGGACCGACGGGTCCTTGTCCTTGAACTCCGATATCACCGAGTTGACGTCGTCGATGGACGGCTCGGGCTTTACCCTGTCGTACAGCATGTAGTCCTTGATCCCCATCCTGCCGAGCCACTTGTCGGAGAGCTCGGGGGGGACGGTCGTCACCACGAGCGCGTTGCGCGGGTACTCCGTGGAGGAGAGGGCGTCCTTGCCGAAGTTTATCACCTTTGGGATGCGCACCGTGTGCATGGGGGGCGGCCCCGGGCGCGCATTATTATACCATGCGGGAGGGGGCCCCGCCACGCTATAATACGGGGGGGCGCCGGGGCCCCCCCGTGATAATCCGCAACTTTGGGGACCTTGCAAACACGTCGAGGAAGAAGCAGGCGCTGCAGATACTGGAGGCCGGCATGCGCGCGGCCGATCCGGCCCGCATAGTCCCCAGGTTCGCCGGGCGCGGCAGGATCGCCTCCGAGAGGACGTACCGGGTGGCCGACTATGACGCGGTGCACGTCCTGGCGTTCGGCAAGGCGGCCGGCACCATGGCGGCGGCCTTTGACTCGGGGGTCAGGGCCGCCTCGGGGCTGGTGGTGCTGCCGAGGGGGGCGCCGGCCGGCGTCAGGGGCCCGAGGTTCCGCGTGCTGAGGGCCTCGCACCCGGATCCGGACGCCTCGAGCGTGAGGGCCGCCCGCGAGGCGCTAAAGTTCCTGCGCGCCCGGAGGAGCGGCGAGCTGGTCGTCTTTCTTGTCTCCGGCGGCGGCTCCTCGCTCCTCTGCCTGCCCGACGGGGTCACGCTGGCAGACAAGGCGCGCGCCGCCTCGCTGCTGATGAGGGCGGGGGCCGGCATCGGGGAGCTCAACTGCGTAAGAAAGCACCTCTCGCAGGTAAAGGGCGGCAGGCTCGTCGAGGGGATGGAGTGCGACGGGACGGCGCTCGCGATCTCGGACGTGGAGGGCGACGATCCCGCGGTGATCGCCTCGGGGATGACGTACGGGGACGACACCACGTACGCCGACGCGCTCGACGTGGTAAGGCGGCGGCGCCTCGAGGGCAGGATGCCGCGCGGGGTCATGCGCGTGCTGCGCGAGGGGGCCGCGTCGGGTGGCGCCCCGGGGGGCGGCGTCGGGCTCACCGTGATGGCGGGAAACGCGTCCTGCACGGCGGCGATGGCCTCCGCCGCCAGGAAGATGGGGTACCGGGCCGAGGTGGTGCACGTGTTCGGGGAGATAAAGGAGGCGGCCGGCAGGATCCACGGGATGATGTCCGGCCCGGGCCGCTGCCTCGTCTTCGGGGGCGAGACGACCACAAGGGTGCTCGGCCGCGGGACGGGGGGGAGGAACCACGAGATGGTGCTGAGGCTGCTCAAAAAGTCCGGCGGCGGGCAGAGGGCCGTCATCGCCGCCATGGGGACCGACGGGGTGGACGGCAGCTCGACCTATGCGGGGGCCATCACCGAGAACAGGGCCGCCGACCCGGGCGCCATCAGGGACGCCCTGCGCAGGAGCGACTCGGGCGGGTTCTTCGAGGCCCGCGGGGCCTCGATACGGACCGGCCCCACGGGCACCAACCTGATGGACATCGGGGTCGTCCTGCAGTAGCGATCATTGAAATATGGCGCCCGCGCAAGGGGGGGCGATGCTGGAGAAGGCCTTTGACGCGGACGTCCTGTACAACAGGATAGTCCGCCACTACATGAACAAGAAGGGGTACGGCAAGGAGAGGGCCAACGTCATCGCAAGGTCGGTGGTGGCAAGGGAGGCGCAAAAGCGCACCTGCTCCTGCGGCCACATGATGCACGACCACGTCAGGAACTCGGGGACCTGCCTCTCCTCCGGGTGCGGGTGCGGGCGGTTTGCCGGCCCCGGGCCGCTCCCAGCGGGCGGGCCCTGACCCCCATGTCGGCAAGTGCCGCTGCAAGGTCCTCCTCGAACCCGTGCGTCACGTACGCCTCCTCGGCGCCCGTCCTCCTTGCAAGATCCAGCAGCTCGTCCCTGTCGCAGTGGTCGCTGAGCGGCAGTACGTGGTCGGCCCCGCGCCCGACGGGGGGAGTGTCCGGCCGCCCCGGGGAGGCGGCCCACCCGGTGAACGCGATCGTGACCGCCCCGTAGACGGACCGGAGCTCCCTGACCAGCGGGCTCCTTGAGGGCAGCATGGGGCAGACCATCACCCAGGGGCGCCGTGCCAGCAGGCCGCGGCGCGAGGCCTCAGAGTACGGGATCCCGGCAGGCAGGTCCACGCCGAGCGATCTGTGCAGCTCGTTCATCGCGTGGACGCCGTCGTGCAGGTAGAGCGGGTCCCAGTGCCCAAAGAGGTCGGTCAGCGTCTGCGCCTTGCCGAGGCCGTGGCCCATGAGCACCACGGGGACGCCGCGCGCGTACATCTCTGATATGATCTGGTTTGCGCGGTCCCGCACCTCCCGCACCGGCGGAAAGGAGAACCCCGGGGCCCCGAACGTGGACTCTGTCACCAGGACGCGGCAGCGGGGCGGCCTGGCCCCGCGCAAAAAGCCGCGGTCCCGCGTGCAGATGTCCCCCGTGTAAAAGACGTCCCCGAATACCAGCCCGCGCGACCCAAGTATGTGGCCGGCGTCGACCATCCGGGCGGGGCCGGGGTCGGCGTCGGGGCCGAGCTCCGTGCCGCGGAGCGCCGCTATGGCCCTCGTCTCGGCAGAGCAGATGACGGGGCCCGATCCGGCAGGCAGGTGGTCAGCGTGGGCGTGGGAGACAAAGCTTGCCGCGCCCGGCACGGCCGACGCCGGGTCGAGGGCCACCTGCGCGCCGTCCTGCTCGCAGATGATCCCGTTGGGCGTCATGCGTACGGGTTCCAACTGCCGGGCCGCCCCGTCCGATTTGATATAAATGGCAGGATTGGCGCGGAGCTGACCCCTTGTCAAGCCTTGGCATACTGATCTCGGGGCGCGGCAGCAACATGGAGGCCATCCTGGGGGCCGTCCGGGACGGCAGGATAGGCGCCGGGGCGGCCGTCGTCATATCAAGCAGGCCCGATGCGGCGGGGCTCGGGATCGCCAAAAGGATGGGCGTCAGGACCTCAGTCATCGAGCCGGCCGGCGAGGAGAGGCCAGAGTATGACGAGAGGATCGCAGGGGAGCTTGCCGACGCGGGCGTCACGCCGGAGGGGGGGCTCGTCTGCCTGGCGGGGTTCATGAGGATCCTGGGGCCGGGGATCATCTCAAGGTACAAGGACCGCATACTGAACGTACACCCGTCGCTGCTGCCCTCCTTTCCCGGGCTGTCGGCGCAGAGGCAGGCCATAGAGGCCGGCGTCCGCGTGTCGGGGTGCACCGTCCACATTGTCGACGCGGGGACCGACACGGGGCCGATCATCGAGCAGGCGGCCGTCCCCGTGCTGCCCGGTGACACGGAGGAGTCGCTTGCCGCCCGCATACTGGCGGAGGAGCACAGGATATACCCGGAGGCCGTCGCGATGATGGCCGGCGGCCGGATCTCCGTCCGGGACGGCAGGGTCATCCGCCAAAAAAGTACGCCGCCGTAAGGCGCCTGGTGTTGCCGTGGAAGCGGTGCTCCCTTCCGGCCTCGACCAGAAAGACCATCCCGGGGCGCACCGCATAGTCGCGCCCGCCGATCCGGAGGTACCCGTCGCCCTCGATGACATAGTACGCCTCGTCCTCCCCGTGCGGCTCCTGCGTGTCCTCGTCCCCGGGGTCGAGTGCCAGGACCCCGGCGGCAATCCCGCCTATATCGGCAAACGTCTCAAAGTAGGACCGGCCGCCGAGTCGCGACGCGCGCGCCGCCGCGTCATATGCCCTCCTCAGGGGGCGACGACCTCGTAGAGGCGCCTGACGGGATCGGCCCTCATGAAGGAGCGGCCCGCAGGATGGACCCTCTCGTGGGCGGGGCTCTGGATCATCGCCTCGAGCGTCTGGCGCGTCTTGTGCTCTACGACCACGCGGAACCCGCCGGCAGGCGACCTCATCAGCCGCCTTGAGACGAGCCCCTCGGCGCCCGCCAGAGCCTCGTTTGACTCTGCGAACCACTGGAGGAACCCCTCCTCTGCCCCGTCGAGCAGCTCAAAGTCTGCCATCATGACGAACATGTCCCGGGGCGGGGCGGGGCGGCGATTTATCCCTTTGCACACGGGTTAAATTACTCGCGGGACGGCCCGTCCCGCATGGGGGCCAGGATGGCAGGCGAGCCGGTCGCGGCGCCGATAAGGGAGGCCGTCGCCGGCGCGGCGGCCGAGCTGCGCAGCGGCGGCATAGAGCCCTGCCTTGCGACGGTCCTGGTGGGCGATGATCCGGCGTCGGCCACCTACGTGGGCAGAAAGCACGCGGCCTGCGGCGAGGCGGGGATACTCACGAGGGACGTCCGGCTCGGGGCCGGCGCCACCCAGGAGGAGGTCCTCGGGGCGGTCAGGGAGCTTGACTCTGATCCTTCGGTCCACGGCATACTGGTCCAGCTGCCGCTGCCCGGCGGGCTTGATCCGGCGCCACCCATCGCGGCAATATCGCCCTCAAAGGACGTCGACGGGCTCACCCCGCAGAACGCGGGCCTGCTCGCGTCGGGCAGGCCGGCCCTCGTCCCCTGCACGCCGGCCGGCGTCATGGCGATGCTCGACCACTACGGCGTGGAGACTGCCGGCAGGGCCGTCACGATAATCAACAGGAGCGGCCTCGTCGGGAGGCCGCTGTGCAGCCTGCTGCTCGGGCGCGACGCGACCGTCACGGTCTGCCACTCGCGCACGCGCGGCATCGGGGGGATCTGCGCCGCATCTGACGTCATAATAACGGCGGTGGGGGACAGGTCGAGGTTCACGCTGGGCCCCGAGATGGTAGGGGAGGGCGCAGTCGTGGTCGATGTCGCGATATCAAGGGTCGACGGCAGGCTGGCAGGCGACGTCGACTATGACGCGGTGATCCAAAAGGCGTCTCTTGTGAGCCCGGTGCCCGGCGGCGTGGGGCCCATGACAGTGGCGATGCTGCTGCGAAACACCATAACCGCCGCCTCGCTGGGTGGGCAGGCTGGGCGCAGGTAGGGAGCAGCTCCGCAGGCTGCTGCTTGATAGGAGGGACGCCACCTCGCCGGACATGCTGCAGATAGCAGGGGAGAGGATACGGCGCGTCCTGCGCGGGATGCCCGGCTTTGCCGGATCCGCCAGGGTCGGGGCGTACTGGAGCACGGGCAGCGAGGTGCCGACCCGGGGGATAATCCAGGATATCATGTCGGGGGGAAGGGAGGTGCTGCTGCCAAGGGTCGAGGGCGATCTCATCAGATTCAGGCGGGTCACAGGCATGCAGGACCTTGAGGAGGGGGCGTTTGGGATCATGGAGCCGCGGGCCTCGTGCGGGACGGCCGAGCCGGACCTGGTGCTGGTGCCGGCAGTCGGCCTGGCCCCGGACGGGTCGCGCCTCGGGTACGGGCGCGGATACTATGACAGGTACCTTGCGGGGTCGGGCGCGGTCTCCGTCGCGCTCGCCCTTGAAAAACAGGTCATATCCAGGATCCCGGCGGAGCCGCACGACGTGGGGGTGTCATGGATAGTGACGGAGGAGGGGGCGAGGAGGGCGCGGACTTTATAATGGCTGGAGGGGGCCCGGGCCGGATGGAGCTTGGCGGTAAGTTCGACCCGAGGGCCGCAGAGGAGGAGGCAAGGCGGCACCTCGAGGGCGCCGACCTCTCATCCATCAGGTCCAGAAGCGACGTGGCAAGGTTCGTCGAGGGGCCGCCCACGCTCAACGGGGCGCCGCACATCGGGCACCTGAGGGGCAGGATAATCAAGGATGTATGGTACAGGCACGCCGTGCTCTCGGGCAGGCGCGTCGAGTTTGCAGGCGGGTGGGACACGCAGGGACTCCCAGTCGAGCTGCAGGCGGAAAAGGAGCTGGGCGTTACCGGCGGCAAGTCAGAGGCGGCAGAGAGGTTCGGGCTTGACGGCGTCGTCGCCGAGTGCAAGAGGGTGGTAAGGTCCCACAACAGGGAGTGGGAGGAGGCCGACAGGATGCTCGGCGTCTCGCTGGACCACTCTAGATCCTACTGGACGTGCGATGACGGGTACATCGAGCGCGAGTGGCAGGTGCTGCGCCGCGCGCTCGAGAGGGGGATCCTGGTCGAGGACCACGCCGTGATAGCGTACTGCCCCGGCTGCCAGACGTCCCTGAGCCACGCCGAGGTGGGCCAGGGGTACGAGGACGTGGACGACCCGTCCCTCTACTACAA
This sequence comes from Nitrosopumilaceae archaeon, assembly GCA_900620265.3. Taxonomy (GTDB): domain Archaea; phylum Thermoproteota; class Nitrososphaeria; order Nitrososphaerales; family Nitrosopumilaceae; genus Nitrosopumilus. Next base: position 42,510 of record UYNY03000093.1, read on the forward strand.
GGCGAGGCTGCCAGGCGGCGAGTACCTCGTGGTGTGGACCACGATGCCCTTCACGCTGGTGACCGACGCGATGGTCGGCGTGCACCCGGACGAGGAGTACGCGTACGCGCGCGTCGGCGGCGAGACGTGGATAGTCGGCGCGTCAAGGATCAAGGAGGTGATGGCAGAGGCGGGGGTCGAGGAGTACGAGGTCGTAAGGAAGGTGGGCGGCGCCGAGCTTGACGGGCTAAAATACGAGCACCCGCTGCTGGATCTCGTGCCGGGGCTGGAGAGGATGTCGGGGACCGCCGGGTACCACACCGTGGTCGCAGAGAGGTTCGTCGATGCCATGACCGGCAGCGGGCTGGTCCACCTCTCGCCGGCCAACGGGGAGGAGGACCACAAGGTGGCCGCCAGGAGGGGCGTCGGCGTCTTCTGTCCCATTGATGACGCGGCCCGGTTCACGGACGAGGCCGGCAGGTACGCCGGGGCGCCCGTGCGCGAGGCCGACAGGATGGTGGCAGCGGACCTTGAGGAGAGGGGGGCCCTCGTCCGGCTGGGGAGGATCAGGCACAGCTATCCGCTCTGCTGGAGGTCGCGCCACCGCCTGCTATGGCTCGCAAGGAGGGGCTGGTTCTACAAGGCAGGAAGCCTCGGGGAGGAGGCGGCCGAGGCGGCCGCCGGCGTCGAGTACTTTTTCGAGCAGCCGCGCAACAGGTTCCTTGCCATAGTCGGCGAGGGCCGCCCGTGGTGCATATCGCGCGAGCGCGTCTGGGGCTGCCCGCTGCCGGTCTGGGACTGTGATGCCTGCGGCAAGAAGAACTGGCACTTTACGAGGCGGTCCATAGTCGACGCGGCGGCAGAGCTTCCCGACGGGCCGGACTTTGAGCTGCACAGGCCGTGGATAGACAGGGTGAGGGTCAGGTGCTCCTGCGGCAGCGACAAGACGCGCAGGGAGGAGTACGTGCTTGATACCTGGCACAACAGCGGGGCGGCCCCGTACGCGTCGCTGACGGACGCAGAGTACGGCGAGGGCATCCCGGCAGAGTTCCTCACGGAGGGGATAGACCAGACGCGCGGGTGGGCCTATACGCTGCTGGTGGAGAACATGATACTTGACGGCAGGCCGCCGTACAGGTCGTTCCTCTTCCAGGGGCACGTGCTCGACGAGAAGGGCGGCAAGATGAGCAAGAGCGCCGGCAACGTAATACCGGCAAGGGACCTTCTGGCAGAGCACCCCGCCGATCTTGTCCGGCTGTACATGTCGTGGAAGGCAAGCCCGATAGAGCCGCTCAGCTTTGACGCGGCCGAGATGACATCAAGGCCGTACCAGGTGCTCGGCACCCTGCACAACCTGCACCTCTACCTGCAGCAGAACGGCAGGCTCGACGGCTTTGACCCGTCGGCAGGATACGGGTGGGCCTCGGGCACGGGGCTTGCCGGGCCGGCCGACAGGTGGGCCGTCTCGATGCTGCAAAAGCTGATCCTGCAGGCCACCGCCGCGATAAGGTCGTGCCGGTTCCACGAGGCGGCAAGGGCGATCGAGGCGTACGTGATAGACGTGCTCAGCCAGGGGTACGTCCCGATGACGAGGCACGAGATATGGGACGACTCGGAGGACAACCGGCAGAGGAGGCTTTGCATATACGCCGTCCTCTCAGAGGCGCTCAGGGCCGTCGACGTGCTGCTTCACCCGTTCTGCCCGTTCACGACGGAGCACCTCTACCAGGCCGTCTTTGGATCGAGGGAGAGCATACTGCTTGAGGAGTGGCCCGAGGCGGACGCGTCGCTGGAGGACGGGGCGGGGGACGAGGCGTTCGCGCTGATGAGGGAGATCGTCTCGGCCGGCGGCGCCGCCAGGATGAGGGCGGGGCTCAAGAGGCGGTGGCCGCTCGAGGAGGCGCGCGTCTGCGTCGGGCCCGGCAGGGGCGCCATGCTGGAGAAGCTTGACGGGATCATGCGCGCGCAGCTCAACGTGGGCCGCGTCGTGGTCATCGAGGCGGGCGGGGAAGGCGCCGAGCTGATAGACAACATGAGGAAGGCGGGGCTCCCGGCCGCGCCCGAGATAAAGATAGACAGGAGGAGGGCAGGCCCAAAGGCGGGCAGGCGCCTTGCCGAGGTGACGGCGGAGATAGAGGGGGCCGACCCGGCAGACGTGCTAGGGGCGCTTGCCGGCGGCGGCTATCCCACGGGGGCCGGCATCACGCTGGTCGAGGGCGAGATTACGGTGGGGGTCGGCGCCGCGGACGGGTACGCGGCGTCCTCGCGCGAGGGGTGCGCCGTATTTCTGTCAAGGTCAAGGAGCCGCGAGATGGAGGCCCGCGGGCTCGTCCGCGATATCGCAAGGAGGCTCCAGGCGCTTCGCAAGGAGCGCGGGTACAGCCCGTCGCAGGTGCTAGGCGAGGCCAGGGTCGAGGGGCTCTCAGGGGAGCAGGAGGGCATGGTCTCGGGCAGGAGGGAGGAGCTGGCGTTCCTTGTGAGGGCAAGATCCGTGGCGCTAGGTAGCGCCGGCGACGGGGCAAAGGAGGAGGAGGTCGACGGCACGAGGATCAGGATCTCGATAGGATAGGCATTTATGGAGAGGGGCGGGGCCGCAGGGCCATGGAGCCGCACGTGGTGGGCGTCGAGATACTCCGCAAGAACGGGGTGGACGTCGAGGCGCTCATCGCCGAGCTGGTCAGGAACGCGGCGGTCGAGTTCACCGCCTATTACTATTTCACGAACCTCAGGGCCCACTGCACGGGCCTCGAGGGGGAGGGGCTAAAGGGGGTGATCGAGGACGCCAGGCTAGAGGACCTGAGCCACTTTGAGTCGTGCATCGAGAGGATATACCAGCTGGGGGGCAGCCTGCCGGACGA
>UYNY03000094.1 GCA_900620265.3 Nitrosopumilaceae archaeon
CGGGACGCCAAGACGGGACGCCAAGACGGGACGCCAAGACGGGACGCCAAGACGGGACGCCAAGACGGGACGCCAGAAACATTACAGATCAAAGCCCGGCCGGAGGCCGGGCCGACATGACGGGGGGCGACAAGCGGGCCGAGAGGGCCCGCCGGCGACAGACAGGTGTGCCGGGCGCCTCAGAGTCCGATGTTCCCTGAAAAAAAAACGGTGGGGCGCGGGGCTGCCGACAGACCCGGAGATGGTGGGGGAGCGGGGGCCCGTGAGGGCCAGCCGGTGTAGGTATACTCCACGTGAGTGGTGCGCGGGCGCGTTTTTTGGTTTCTATGAGGGAATGCGAGTCGGCGCGGGGCGGGCCTGTTGTGCCTGACGGGCGGATCACCACCCGGGATCCCCGTGAAAATCACGGGGGATCCCCGGGATCGTCACCCGTGATGCGGGGGATAACCACCCGGATTAAAGCCGCTAGTGGCGCTAGTAAAGCGTCCAGAACACGCCACGGGCCGTCCCGGGGGCCGGTGCGCCTTCAGGCCCGTGCCGGATGATACGGGGGAGCCCCGGCTGCCGACAGTATCTGGAGTTCAAGAACCTTCAGCCGTCTCATCGGATGGCGCGTCGCCGGGCGCGGCAGGGGGTCCCCCGTACACGCTGATGGTGATCTCGCGCGAGGACTCGTTGCCTGACGAGTCTGACGCCGTGAACGAGACCGTGGTGTTGCCTAGCTGGAACAGGAACCCGGGCGCGTGCGAGGAGTACACCGGCACGTCCCCGTCAACGAGGTCGAGCGCCACGGGAAGCGAAAACTCGACGGCTGCAGAATCCCCGTCTCCTGCCGCGACCGGGGGCACCTCCGGGACGCCAGATATCACGGGCGGGGTGGTGTCAGTTATGGTGACTATCTGGTACGAGGTATGGTTGGAGGGTCCCGTGGCGGTCCACGTGACCGTGGTGGAGCCGGGCGGGAACGCGCCGGGGGCGTCATTGCTCACGGTGTGGTTTGCCGGGGCGGTGGGCTCTCCCATATCCACCGCGGTCAGCGGGCCGGTGGCCTCTGCCGTGACGTCCGGCGGGGCGGCGAACGTGGCGTTCAGGACGGGTTCGACTGCCGGCTCGTCCGCGGGATCGACGGCCGGATCACCTGCCGGATCACCAGCGGGATCACCGGCCGGGGCCGTCCCGGCGGCCGGGCCGGGGCCGCCCGCGGGTCCTGCCTCCTGTTCGGATCCGGCCTCCGGTTCACCGGCAGCGGCCGCCGGCTCGTCCGCCGGGGCCTCAGCCGGCGCCTTTGGCTCCTCCCACGGATCCAGCACCACGACTATGCGCGTCTTTGGCTGGGCCTCGTTGCCGGCCGCGTCCGCGCATGTATAGCGGAGCGCCTGCGGGCCGGGCGAGCGCGCGTCGATGACGCCGTCAGAGTAGACGGTCTTCTCGGGATCGCGGTCGTCGGTGCACGTGGCGCCCGGGTCCTCGTAGGGTACGCCGTACGGGTGCTCTGAGGCGGATCCAACGCGGATGGACGGGGGCGTGGTGTCGGGCGTGGTGTCGGGTGCCGCGACACCGATGGGGGACGCCTCCTGGGCGGAGCCGTTCCCGGCGCCGGGCCACGCGGCGCCGGGGGGTGGGGCCTCCTGGACGGAGCCGCCGCGGACGACCCGCTTATTTTTGATCACCACGTCGACGGGCGATATGAGCGACTCGTCCCCATAGGCCGCCAGCACCAGAATCCTGTGCTTGCCCCTATGCTTGTCGGGATCTATGGTGAGGACGGCGGTCCCGTTCCCAAGGTCGTCCAGCGACGCGAGGCTGCGCATGTTCAGCAGGCGTATCTTGGGATCCCCGGGGGCGTCGAAGACGAGGCGCACGTCCCGGGTCTCCGAGCGCAAGAGTTTCACCGGCGGCACCTTGCCGCCTGATATCGAGGCCTCCGCATGGCCGCTCCCCTGGGACGTATAAAACGAGCCTTCCGCCCGGGTGTTTTTGTGGTTGGGCAGCTGGACGGAGGCGACGTAGCGGGTGTCCGGATCCAGCCCCACGAACGTGAGGGAGGTGCCGTCTTGTACAAAGACGATCCTCTTCCCGTAGCTGCCCTCCGGATACAGCTTTACCTTGTATGGAGGGTTTATTGACGCGTGGGCATCCCACGTGATGCGCGTGGTGTTGCTGGTGGACGAGAACGAGAGCCCGGTGATCGGATCCATGTCCCTGTTCGTGACGATTATAGCCATGACGGCCGTCTCCATGTTGCCAGACTTGTCCGTGGCAGTAAGGTTCACGTTGGTGGTGCCGCGCGGGAACAGGTCACCGGGCTGGGGTGAGCTGGTCACTTTTGAATTCTTACTTGAGCCAGGCGCTGTGTAATGCCAATCCACATAATCGAGGGCCCGGGGGAGATTAAAATGCACGGGCGTGAGCAGGTGAACGGACTTGAATGTAAGAGACGGTGGTATATATTGGAAGACGGGCGGAGTACCATCTAGGACGGTAACGGTAAAGTTGGCCCAGGTTGTGGCCCCGCCTGCAGATACCAGCACGCTTACATCATCGGTGCCAACGTGATTGTGCCGGGGGCCAACATTCAGAGCTAAACGGTCTTGATGCACAATACTAGAACTACGGATATAGTAAGGTGAATCGACCAAGGTAAACGATATTTCATCGCCGTCGGGATCCGACGCCTGGACATATATGGAGCCCCAATGGTCAGACCTGAAGGTAGTGTTGGATATGGACACTATCACCGGCGGCGAGTCCGGGGTAGACGACAGGACGGTGGCCGACTCGGACCTGCGCAGCTCTGCCCCGTGGTTCAGCCCCACGATGTGGGGGGAACCGGTGTACGAGACGGTGACCTCGCGGCCCGGCGGGACCCCCGAGACCCCGAGTACGACGGTGTCGGATCCCGGCGAGTGCTCCAGCGAGTCAACGGAGCCGGCGTCCAGCGCAAAGTCCGACGCCTTGAACGTCTTGTACAGGCCCGTCGAGAGTACCACGGTCATCACCTCGTTCGCCTCGTCCAGGGAGGCCTTTAGCGTGACGGCGGGCAGCGAGGCCGGGTCCGGCGGCTTTTGCTGGATAACCAGGTTGTCCACCTCCACCTTCTCCCTGTCATTCAGCGAGTACGCGGCCAGGCGCAGCAGCGCCTCTCCCCCCTGCGCGCCCAGCGACAGGACCTCGCGGGACCACGTGCTGTCATCATCGTCCGTGTTGCCCGTATACTCTGCCAGGTTGGTCCACGAGGCGCCGCCGTCCGTCGAGTACTGGACGTACAGCCCGTCCAGCCTTGACGCGGACCTGTCGACGTACTTGTCAAGCGACACCAGGAGGGGCGCCGACGCGTCGAGCGCGTATCCGAGCTGCGCATAGCAGTACCTGTCGCAGTCCGAGGCGATCATCGCCCTGTCGGCGGCCGTCTGCCCGTCCACTGCGGCCGCCGGGGCGCCCGCCGTCCACAGGGTCTCATAGTCCCCCGTCAGCGTCCACGACGGCAGCCCCCCGTGGAACTGGAACGCGTGGGTGGTCGCCGTGTCCGGCACGGCCGAGGTCGGGATGCTGCGCACCGAAAAGTTGTCAATGTAGGTGGAGCCGGACTTTACGTATATGGCAAGGCGCAGGTGCGTCACCGACGCCGTGGCGTCCAGCATTACGGACTCGCGCACCCACGTGCCGGCGAGCGCCCCGTCTGCCTCCCTGAACGAGGCGGCGACCTTCCACGTGGATCCAGAGTCGGTGCTGTACTCTACGTTTATGCGGTCGTCCTTTGAGTGGCGCTCGACGTACCTGTCAAAGCCGACTATCAGGGGCGAGGTCGCATCGACGGAGCCCTCCGGCTGCGCAAGGCAGCCGTGGTAGCACGTGTACAGGCGCATCGCAGAGTTGTCCGCCGGCAGCCCCGGTATGGCCGCCCCCGGCTCCGTGGCCGGCACGACCGACCTGATGCGGCCGTACCTCTCGAGGCTCCACGAGCCAGTGCCGGACTCAAAGTCGTCCGAGATGGCGACGGACCCGCGGGCCGCCGACGGGTCGGGGTTGAAGACGGGGTTGGTGGTGCCGGATAGGCCCAGCTTGAGCCCGGGGGTGGCGTCGGATGCCAGCCTCTGCAGGTTCTTGCCGTAGGTGACCTTTACGGGCACGTCGTATGGGACGCCGGAGACCGCCAGGTGGCGGATACTCGAGCCGTCAAAGTTGGATATGCCGGTCACGGTCCCGTGGCTGAGGGTAAAGTCGGCGTGGGAGAACTCCTCGGAGACCGGCTTTGAGAAGGTCAGGATGATGGACGACCTGTCGCGGGTGAGGCCCGCCGTCAGGGTGATCTCCTCCGGAGGCGGGGCCGTCGCCCCGTCGCCCGTGGTCACGCGGAAGTCGTCTATCGCCACGGTGGAGGATCGCCCCTGCTTTGTCACGAACCTGACGGAAAAGTCGTCCACGTCCAGGTAGTCCTCCAGGTTGTAGTACTCCTTGTGCCACTTGCCGTCGTTGCCCTTGTTGCGGATCCACTCCGACAGCGTCACCCACTTTGAGCCGTCGTACGCCTCGGCGCGCAGAAAGTCGCCGCTAGAGAGGTTCGTGCCCACGTTGCGCGAGAACCAGAGGCCCGCAGTCTCGAACGGCGTGAGGTCGATCGGATCCTTGAGCGTCACGGTGCACGTGGTGATGCAGGACCTTGCCCGCAGGATCATGTCGTCGTGACCGCGCCCGGGTTCCACCAGCGTGCGCTCGAACCTGATGCCCGTGGCCCAGTTCATCATGCCGCTCTCCACCCACTTTAACAGCTCCGAGTCAAACATGTCCTCGAAGAGCTCGCGCTGGGGGGTGGTCGGGGGCGCGGTGGGCGGGCGCGGCGAGTTTGCCACGATCTCCAGCGTCCACTCGCGGAGGGTGCCGGAGCCGCCGGCCCTGCTGTCGGTCACCTGCAGGATCCACACCCCCTTTACGTACTCGCCCACGAGAGCGCGCATCGACTCGGTGTTGTCGTACTCGGCCTTCATGCTGGGGCCGATGTCTCCAAGCTCCACCGTCTTGCCGCTGGGGGCCATCAGCGAGAAGCCAAGCTGGCCGGGGGACCCGTGGGTGACACGCACCGACACCTTGATCTCCGCCAGCGTCCCCTGCCGGCTTATAGCGACGGGGCTGGAGAGCGGCAGGAAGCCCGTCGGGTCGGGTATGATCCTGCTAGTCTGCGCCACGACCCGCTCGACGAACGTCCCGGGGCACTCCGGGTCGCTGGGATTGGGCACGGCGCAGTTGATCCGCGACGCGTACTCGACTGATATCGTGGCCGAGCCCCTGACATCGCGGAGGGCCCCGTGCACGACCTCCTCCTCGATGCCGGCAGACGAGAGCTCCACCGAGAGCACGTTTATCGGGGACTGGAAGACGATGTCGCGCGTGCCCGCCTTCCCGTCCTCCCTGTCGCCGGGTATGGCCACGGTGTAACTGTCCCTCGTGTCGGTGCGGATGATGAGCTCGGCCCCCTCCATGTTGTGGGAGGAGACGCGGATACCGTAGACGAGGTCCAGCACCCTGTCGAACTCCTGCGAATACCCGTTGTGCGAAAAGTCCGTGGTGACGCTCAGCTTGTCCATCGCGCGGATGTCCATGTTGCTGACGTACTCGTTGTCGATTACCGGCGGCAGGTTCTCCGGATTGAGGGTTATCAGGGCGGGGTCCCCCGTCGTGATGCCGTCGCTCGGCACCACCTTGAACGAGTCGGACGCCGGGGCGTCGGCGGCCGTCATGGCGGGCGGGGTGTAGATGACGCGGGATATGGTGCTGTTTATGAGCTCGTCGGTGGTGACCGTCCCGTCCGTGCTGTCCTGCAGGACGTGGAACGTGACCGCGTCCCCGTCGGGGTCGGAGCCGGTCAGCCGTACGATGTTGGGCTCGCCGGGGCGCAGGACCAGTATCTGCGTGTCCGCCACCGGGGGGCGGTTGGTGTCACCCACGGGGGTCAGCTGCTCCGTGCTGGCAAGTGCGAACACTTGGACGGGCTTGTTGATGTCACCGAGGCCGGATCCGGTGACCTCGACTGTGTACATGCCGGTCATCGGGGGGGTAAAGACGGCAAACTCGTTGGTCTGGTGGTCCGACTCGCCGGAGGCGCCGGTGAGCTTTTCACCGTCCGGGTCGGTGACCACAAAGTCGAGGTTGGCCACGGGGGCGCCCCTGGCGCTTATCTGCTCCTTTATGCTGCCGTGCGGGTGGGCCAGCCAGGACAGCACTATCTTGGTCTGGGTCGGATCGTCCACGGTGAACGTGAACTTTTTGGAGGGTTCAGACACGCTGAGATGGTCTGAGATCACGTGGGTCGTGCCGGGGGCCACGTACCCGAGCGTGGCGGCCGTGTCTAGTATCCCCAGGCCCACGTTGTTGAGTATCTTGAGCGAGTCGGCGTTGTTTGCAGTCTCCACATCATCAGGCTGGTTTCGATAGGAGCACCCGTCGCCGGTCCTTCCCTTCTCGTACATGCCGGAGGTGCACGCGGCGGGGCCCGTCCAGCTGGCCCCGAGCAGGAGGGCGGCCTTTGTCATGACGGGCGTCAGGTCGGGCCGGGCATCAAGCATCAGGGCGGCAGTCGCGGTCACGAACGGGGTCGCGACACTAGTACCGTGTACCGGCTGAAAGATCTCGCGATCATTGTACATGAGCAGCTGGATGTCAACCCCGGGAGCCACCAAGTCGGGCTTTAGTATGTTGTGCTTGGTGACGGGACCTCTACCCGAGTAGTTATACATTACAACGGGGTTATCGCGGTCGTTTATGCCACCTACGCCGATCACGTTGTGGGCGCAGGCGGGATCCAGTACGGAACTATATTTTGGAAGTATGGGATCGCCACGTTCTTCAGATCCGGATCCCGTGTTTGATACCGCGCCGACCAATATCATACCTTTATCCACTGCTTCGTTTGCGATAAGATCGAATGCGTTGTTATCGCCAGTACAACTGCTCCTACCGTTAAGGCTCAGGTTTGCAATATCAACCCCGTTATCAAATGCCCAATCAATGGCATGTACAAACGAAGATCTCCGATCTTCTAGACTTTGGTCTACACCGTCAATATAAGTATACACTATATCAAACAATTCTACGCCGGGGGCAATCCCATTGTTGCTACCAAGATTAGATGCAGCAATTATCTGTCCAGAGAACAGCCCATGTGACGAACCTCCGGATCCAAAGTCATGAATGCGGCCTGTTACGCCATCGCATCCCGTATTATCACAAAACCTGCGAGTTATCTGGTCCTTTTTGAACGCGGTGGTGTGATCTATACCATGATCAATCACGGCAACCTTAACGCCGCTACCGTCAAGATCCATGCCAATTGCGCCCCTTATGTCTTTGGATTCGGCATTGATCGTGGCCTTAGAGGTGTCGACCGAGGGTACAAGGCGCAGTTCCCCATCACCCATCTTATACACTTCATCATGCAGTGCAAAGCCCGGGATCTCCGCCACGGGAATCGACGCGGTCACAAACGAGAGGGAGCGGGCAGAAGCTATGTCACGCGCTCCAAGTGACTTGAGCTTTTCCACCACGGCCGCCTTGTTCTCGGCCGCCGTCTTGTCGTGATCCCGACCATCCCCATCGTCCCGGGCAACGACTATGATGACGTCGTAATATCTAGAGCCGTCAAACACGCCGGGATCGCCGTCTGACGGTGGTTCTTGCATCAGATCCAGTACCTTTGCATGGAACCCGGACTCAAACTTGTACTCTGCACCCGTGTGTGCCACGAATGGGCCATCTCCACCGGGCACAACAGGAATGCCTCCGGATCCACCGTCAGGGGAACCGGTTAACGGGGCGGCAAGCACGATCCCGGGGATCAAGACCGCAGCCATGACACACAGCCCCCATAGCCCCCACATCGCCCCGGCAAGGCGCCGGGGCTTCAATATATACCAAGTACCGGAAGGAGATCCCACGGATATCCTATAGCGTTCATAATTATTTTTCATGGTATCGTCCGCTACAGATACGCAAAGACTTCGCGGCCGAACCTTTTCCGCCTTATATATGAGTAGGGGGTCCGCCTAAGATCCTGCCACGACCTCGGTGGCCGGGCCTGGTGGTGTAACACGCACTCGGCCTCCGCGATCAGGAGGCAGCCCCTGTTCATCAGACGTAAGATGCGCGGCAGGCTGGTCCTCTTCCAAGCCTCACGCTCCTCCGGCGTGCTGACGTTGTCATACACCAGCTCGCGGCCTTACACCTGTACTCAAGTGTGCGCATGAGCCTCTACGTCTGGCTCTCGCTGTACCTCCTGCCGCTCTTCTTCCTCACGTAGCTTATGGGCCCATTTACCGTCAGATTGCCGCTCCTGCACAGTATCCTGCAGCAGCTCCTGAACTTTTTTAGTGGGATGTCCGGCCGCCTGCATTTCCATGCGGCTCAGGCTGCCGATGCTGTCCTTTTCGAAGCGGCGCAGCCAGTTGTTCAGAGTCGGGACGCTTGTGCCTAAAAGATCCACCACGCCATCCTTGTCTACGCCCTTGCTCACCATGTTGATCGCGAGAGCTCGGTTTTGAGAGTGTGCGTCATCAGCCTTATCTGACTGCGTACTTCGCTTGTGGCCCTCATGGCCGACCTCCCGCACGGAGGATCTAAAAATCTTTCAGCGTGAGCAGTTTCTTTTGAAAATTAATTACGAGCTACACTATAGTCAGACTGAATTCCCGTACGCGGTTTTTAGGATCAGCGCAGTCACCTCAAAAAGACGGGGGAAAAGATCGTGGTCGGATCTGACACCCTGCCCATAAATAGTATAGTGCCGGTGGAATCATCCATGATGGCAAAGAAAAGGTCAGGATGTGCGATAAAGTGGTGTGCAAAATCATTAGTGAATACCTTCCCCGGGTGCACGCCTCCTTTCCAGCCGACCTCCATGGCGCCTTTCTGGACTATGCTGTCAAGATATATGCCGCTACCTATTCCGCCAAGATCCGCGGATTGTGCGTCAAATATGTCATCAAGTCCGAGCTCGCTCAATGGATCACGGAGATCTGTGTCATACAAGGATCTGAATTGTGGCATATATATATTAAGATCTCTGACGATGTACACTTTTGATGACCAGCCGAGTATTTCCTCAGCAGTGAGGGATTCTTCAAATGTCTCTAGATTGCCAGGTGTTGCTTGCTGATAATTTTGTGATGCCACAAACATGGACAAGCCGCTATCCCTGTATTGCAGCCAAGACACCACGATCCCGTTATAGATGAAACGTGAGTAAAAACAAGAACATAATTCGTGCATGGTTTCTACTAGACCGTCGTTTTCCATGGTATCGCCAAACCAAAATTGTGTTATACGGTCTCTTGGGAACCGTCCCTGCCACTCCGCGTCAAAATATACAGGGCTAGCCATCACGGAGGCCGCATCCATCGTTTTGTTAGAGTCGACAATATCGGTTATGTGCCCCCTCGTGGCGTGGCCGGCCCACTGGTCTATCTTGCGTTCTAGATCCGGAGAGCTCACATCGGTCGTTTCGACATGAGTGCCGTACGCACGCGCAAGCTCCACATAGTCCTCGTCCACCTCGAACCGGTCGTCTATCAGCATGGCGCTCCTCATGTTCATCGCTGCGTACGGGTTGTCGCGTTCAAGCCTTGAGAGCAGATCCACGGCGGCGGCCCGGCGGGCCTCCACATCCAAGTCCATGCCAAAGACGTCCCTTATCTGCTCCCGGGTCTTGCCACCGGCTCCCTCATACAGCGCGGAGAACGCAAGGTATACAGCGATGGGTGAAAAGAAAACGTTCCCACCATCCCTTGCGAGGATCTTGTACAGGTCAACCCCAAACCTGTTGCTCTCGGCCGTGATGCCATGGGCCGGATCGGCGACTAGTGATACTGTCCACCGGAGCTCCATAAGCGCGTCCCGGGACGCAGGATCAAACCCACGTAGCAGGAGTTTTTCAGCGGACTCCTTTCTCAGGCAAACGAGATTCCCGCGCGGCGACTCGAGTAGAAGTAGACCGCGCGGGCACTCTGCATCAGACAGCAGTTCGCCCGATCCCGACCGGGAGTACTCTGGGAATGGCAATACCGCCTCTGCCGTACTCACCTCCGCCGCCAAGACGTACAGCAGCGCGGCGGCCAGCACGGTCAGGAGCAGCGCCCTCACGGGTACGGGTGCGGGCCGCGGGGTATATACACACTCCGGCACAAGAAGGGGTTCCCGGGACCGGGCACGGCCAGAACCACCTCCCGGGACATGGATCGCCCGTGTGTCCGCGGGAACCACGGGCAGAGGCCCGTCACAGCCGCTGATCAGGACCTCGTAGATCACCTAGGCGTCAGGCGGCCGCGCCGCCCTCCCGGGCACCGGGGCAGGTGGCCGGGCGGGACTATGACATCGCCAGGCTGGAGGCCGAGGTTGAAAAGCTGAGAAAGGCAAACGAGGTCCAGCAAAAGGTGATCAACGACCTGCTGGTAAGGATGTCCACCTAGCCAATCACATCCGTGGAGGCATGGCGCGTTTTGCGGGGCCTCCGCTTGCCGCCGCCGGGGGCGGGCCGCGAGGTCATGATGACGACCATGGTCGGCATGTGGCGGATTTGGAGCAGGGCGTCGCCGGGTGATCCGGAACGGCGGGCGGGATCAAGGATACGGGAGCCTGACGGCACCGGCTCCGGCGACGCCACCGCGACGGGGCTGGATCCGAACCCCGTCGGGCGCGGCGTTGTCAGGCGCAGCTCCTCAAGGTGGATCCGGCCCCCGTAAAACTCTAGCAGCGGGTGCTGTTTCCTCAGCTTCCCCCTAGACAGGAACCGGGCCCTCCCGTTGCGGATCACAAAGTCGTCCTCCAGGGTGGCAACCATCGGACGCTTCTTGTATCCGGCGCCCTCCAGGGCTGCCGCCATCCCGTCCGTATCGTCAAACAGGCTCAGGTACATCGGATAGCCGCCACAGCTCCTGTCCAAGAGCCGCTTTAGCGCGCCCGAGAGCATGATCCTCTCCGCGCCGTCCATGCGGACCGCGTGGAAGGGCCTGCCCTCGTCAAGGCTCACCGACCCGCCGGCCCCCCTTCTGACCACCACCCCCTTGATCTCGCTGCGCGGCGGCTTCATGTAAGTGGCATCCGTGCCCTCCGTGACGAGGTAGCATGTGCCGCCCGCGCACGCATGCGGCTCCAGCCACGCGGGAAGCCGCCCCGAGGAACGGCGTGCACGACCGGCGCCACCCGCATAGCCGTCCAGGAGGCGGAGGGCCACCGCGTCCGGGGGCCACGACCAGGAGGGGCCCCCGAGGCCGTGTCTTTCCACGAGGGAGCGCAGGGCCAGTGCGGCGGCGGCCTGGCGCCCCAGGTCGATGTCAAGCAGCCGGTCCAGCCAGGTGGCCGGAAACAGCACGGGGTGGACGGTCTTTGCGAGGTCCGCCTCCAGGTCCTTCAGTATGCTCCGGGCCTCGTTGCTCAGCTTGCCTATTGCAAGCTTGCGGGCATACCCGTCCGTGCGGCCCCAGATATAACCGCATGTGAACACGCGACTCTGGGAGTTGGTGGCCGCGTACTTTGCAATATCACGGATTCTCAGCGGATCCGTCATCCTTATGCCCACGCCCCGGGCATAGGCGGCGACCATATCACTCATGATCCGATACTCCATTACGTCGGCCCTGACGGCAACCTGGCCGGAGCGGCGCAGGCCCCGCAGCACGGCAGGATCGTCCATCAGGTACAGCCCGATCTTCCGGCACTCCTTGCGGATGCTTGATTTCTTGGTGCTGCGCAACTTTATGTGGCCCACACTTATCTTCATGTGGCTTGCCCCCCAGTCTCTGGATATGGCGGCGAAAGTAGCCTCCACCCTCGCGGACGGGACGCGTGCCAGGACCGGCGGATCCCTTACAAGATCAAGCGGGATCTCCGCCGTAAACCGCCTTAGCGCGTTCATCTCGAGCCCGGTGGGATCCACGTCCTCCGGGCGCAGTCCGGGGCCGAACCGGGAGTCGACAAACGATTCAAAAAAACTTCCATGTATAGCCGAGTCGTCGGCACGATATCTTAAACTAGTCAAGGCCCATCTCTACAAACGCCTCATTGATGGCCTTTCTGGCGCGCTCCCGAGGGCTGCCCTTAAGAGACATGAATTTTCTTGTCGCGGTAGTCTTGAACCTGTCATAGTCTTCAGGATTCGTTATAGTGGGCAGCACGTTGGCCATGGCACGTTTAAGATAGTGGTCGGTGGGACCCGGGCTGTCACATTTTATCCCGATCTCCTGTGATTCCTCCTGTAGGTTGTACATAGTATGGAACGTGTTCGGGACGTTTTTCACATTCATCTCCGCGCGGATTGCATCCCTGATCTTATCCTCGTTCACGATGACCAGCCAGCGACATGTCTTGAATAGCGCGTGCAGGGCACATTTTGCACGCGAGTGGGAAATCTCAGGATAGAGCTTGCAGTAGATCTGCCATGCGGCATGCTGCACATATAACGGCAGGCGCAGACGGCTGCAGATGTTCGAGAACTCCGACGAGTGGGAATGGCGGATGTGGATCCTGGGGGCTACCGCCTTCGCGTCGGCCGGATCCCCGCCCTTTTCGACCTGGTGGTACAGCGAGAGGACGTACTTTGTAGGTGGCGGCTCCTCATCCACCAACCTCTCCTCTAGGACGGTGCCGCACGGGCACACAACCTCCCCCTCGTCGGTGAAGACGCGGCCAAGGCGGGCCTCGTGCGGGCATTCTTGTTGCAACGTACCGTACTTTACGGTATGGATTATTTAATGGTTAGCACCCGATCCGGGGATCGATGCCTTGCAGGCCCCGGCCCGGTCCGTGCCGCCGCGGGGCAGGCGGCAAAACCACGTTTTTAACCAGCCGGTAGAAGCAGGGCCCATGCCCCAGTACGTATCACCTGACAGGATCCCGCACGGGCTGCTCGAGGAGGCCATACTGTGGGAGACGCACCCCGACGGGGGCAGGGGGATCGAGTCTCTGACGACTCGCGAAGTCGGGGAGGAGACGGGAGCAAGATACAAGGGGACTGCGGCAGGTCCCGATCGCTGGCACAGGCTGGGGGATCTCGAGGCGGTGATTGCCACCAGACTTGGGATCGACCCGGACATGGTGGCGGATGGATCCACGGACGATTTTCATACCGCGGTGCTAAGGCAGGTCGCAAGGCTGCACGAAAAAGGAGCCGTTGAAAAATGGAAGGTCGGCAACCGGCTCGTGGTAAGGGGTACTGGCCCCGCTCCCCGTGATCCGTATCCCACGGCCGATGAGAGGATCCTCCCGCCAGTGGAGATCACCGGCACCACGCAGGAGATGGCATCCACGTTCGGGACGATCCTGAGGGACGCCTCAAAGGACAACACGTACAAGTTCGCACTCGCAAGGGCCATACTGGACCACTGCTGGGAGACCCCGGATGACGACGATCAGAGGTACATAATCCAGTACGACTATCTGGCAGAGAAGTTCCTCAGGTATTACTGGCACCAGGTGTGCAGGTTCAAGATAAAGCAGGATTTTCACACCACCAAGATCCCCTATGCGGTGAACGCCATACGCGATATCTTCAGGGGCGACTCGCCGCCCACGTACAAGCAGACGGATCCAGATCGCCGGACAAGGGCAAAGCAGGTCATACTCGCTGACGTGTTCGGCAAGGGCAAAAAATCCCAGGTCGTGCCAAAGTTCCAGAACATAAAGATAGGGGGCAGGACCAGACCGAAGAAGGTGTTCTACGAGTATGACAACGATAGGCGGTACATCAGGCTCAGGCCCAGGGCGTTTGACTTTTTCAAGAAGTACAACGGGGTGCTCTTTGGCATGGTCCTCTCCGAGTGGGCAAAGTTCCTAGAGAGGGCCAACCACAACCTGCCGCGGCTGGTCGCAAAGATAGAGGCCAAGACGGAGCAGCGGAGCGATCTGGGTGGAATGCGCGAGAAGCTCCTCAAGTACGAGCAGGACTGCTTTTACTGCGAGGAGCATCTGGACAGGGCGCGGATCCGGGCCCCCAACTTCCATGTGGACCACTTTATACCGTGGTCGTACATGTTCGACGACGATATATGGAACCTCGTCCTGGCATGCCCCAAGTGCAACAGCAGGAAGAGCAACTCGCTCCCAGAGGGGTTCACGGACAAGCTGATCGACAGGAACAGGGGCTACTATGACGTGATGGGCGAGATGAGGAGGTCCCTCGACATGCTGGACGCGAGGCGGAGCTGGCAGACCGAGATCCGCAACTATTACAGCACCTGCCTCGACTATGGGTTCGGCACCATAACCAGGGCCCAGCTGTGTGCCTAGCCCCCGATCCGGGCCCCGGGGGGCCGGATCCGGGGCCCCCCGGCAGGATCGGCCCCCCGTCCAATAGCTCTATTAAAGGCAGGGTGCACGGTGCCCCATGGCAGAGACCACGGTAGGGGGCAGGCCTGCGACCATCACGAGGGAAGGCGGAAACATCAGGATCGTGTTCCACCCCATCCTCAAGTCGGCCAAGAATCCAAAGGCCAAGATGTTCAACCTGACCCTCTCAAAGGCAGATCTGGAGACCCTTAAAAAGGCCTTTTAAAGGCAGGCGTGCCTCCAGCCGGTAGGGACATACTTCTGAGTGATTATTTTAGACTTCAAAATGTTATTATAAGACGTCTAAGCCGGCCTATCCGTGGCCAGAAACGCCGAAGCCGTGGGCGAGAACACCTACGGGTTCGATGCAATCCGGGGGGTCCAGGCGGGCAAGGAGTTCTTCGTGGTCATATGCCCCCTGAACATCGTCGGCAAGATGTTCCATAACGTAGAGTACGAGATATCCCCCAAGGAGCGGGCCCAGAGGACCCTCAACCAGTCCCGGATCCCCGTCATAGTAAAGTACATGCTCGACAACCCCAAGGAGTACATCTTTTCATCGCTGACGGCGGCAGTCGACGGAAACATGAGTTTCGAGCCGGCCCCCCACCTGGGCCCGGACGGCAAGATCGGCAGGCTCACCATCGACATGGGGGCAAGGTTCCTGCTGAACGACGGGCAGCACCGCAAGCATGCCATAGACGAGGCGCTAAAAGAGAGGCCGGAGCTGCGCTCCGAGTCCATATCCATAATGTTCGTAAAGGACAAGGAGCTCAAGCGCTGCCAGCAGATGTTCGCTGATCTCAACAAGAATGCCATGAAGCCCTCAAAGTCCCTCAACATACTGTATGACCAGAGGGACGAATTCTCACAATTTGTGGTAGAGCTAACTGAAACTGTAGAGGCGTTTAAGAATAGGGTAAACCTCGAAAAGACTAGCATTGGTGCGGGTGATACTGACGCATTCACACTAAATGGTGTACTTGACGCCACCAAGAAATTTCTTGGAAAAACCAAGATAAAAGAGATTACTGATGAGGAAAAACAACTTGCAGAAAAATTCTGGAATACCTTATCCGATATACTACCTGAATGGCAGCATCTGATAAAAAAAAGCATGAAACCAAAAGAGATACGAGATGCATTTGTCAACACCAATACTAACTGCCTCAATGCACTAGGCCTTGTGGGACGTGTGATAAGAGAAACGTATCCGGACGATTGGGCAAAAAAACTGACCAAGCTGCGCAAGATAGACTGGTCTAGAACCAACCCGTTATGGGTCGGCAACCTAATGCAGGATGGCAAGCTCGTACGGACCACTGTAGGTATAGAGATGGGAGCAGATGCCATACTCAAGGAATGCGGAATTGCCAACAGAGTCAAGAAGAGGCGAAAGAAATAATGGCCGACTCTGTGTTTGAGAGCCGCACCCTCGAGTCAGTCTACAAGGAGGTCCGGGACGTCTACCTGTCCGACAACCGCCCCTGGATACTGGGGTTCAGCGGCGGCAAGGACTCGACGTGCATGGCTCAGCTGGTCTGGACGGCCCTCTCGGAGCTGCCCCGTGAAAAGCTAAAGAAGTCGGTCTACGTGATATCCTCCGACACGCTGGTAGAGTCGCCCCAGATCGCAGAGCGGATAACCGGCTCGCTCCAAAAGATGGAAAAGGCGGCAGGCGAGGCGGGCATCCCCCTGTCGACGAACCTGCTCCGCCCCCCCATCAGCGACACGTTCTGGGTCCGGATCCTGGGGCGGGGATACCCGGCGCCGACGGCCCAGTTCAGGTGGTGCACCGA